>JAITQJ010000236.1 GCA_031288955.1 Planctomycetaceae bacterium
CCAACACTGCCGCCCCTCCTCCCAATCTCCCAACCGGAAGTACCAATTCGTCAACGGCGCAAGCCGTTGTAGATATTTCTTTTGAAATTTCGTTTGTTAAGTTAGGTTTAGTTTGGTTAACCAACGTTAACGTTGTGCCGGAATTCACTACCGGCTGACCGGCACTCACTACCGGCTTGTATAAAGTGATGCCAAATTCATTTTTATAACTTGCTAAAAAACCGCTTTGCAACAGATTTTTCAAAGTCTCTCTTACCCAACGTTCTTTTAAGTCTAATTCAATACGTATCTGTTTTTGTGATAGAGGTCTATTCACAACTTCAAAATGCTGGGCAATTAACTTTTCTTCGGTCGTGCTAAATTTTGAGAAATCAATCACAAGACACCTCCTTTTCTGGTAAAAAGAGGCGCAAAACAGCCCGGACAGGATATAGAGACCCTGTCCGGGCACAATGCACAGGTTAGCAGTGAAATTATCGGCTCGTATTCCGATAATCTCCCTGTACACTCCATACGGAATATATTCCGTACACTGGCGGCACCTGGATTCGAACCGGGGACACGCGGATTATGATTCCGCTGCTCTAACCAACTGAGCTATGCCGCCATAAGACCGCTGTCAAATATATCAACAACGATACAGCACCATTCTACCGAAAAGCAGCAAAATGTCAAGGCTTTGTATTGCTCCAACCAGCGTGCCGTCCGTCCGCATTTCCTTTCAATTCTCCTTAACCCGGTCACTCAACAAAATAGTCCGGTTAAGCAGTTGGATTTGCGTTTCAAGGGCTTTGACAACAGATTTCAACTCGCCGACCTCCTGCCGCAGGGACTCAACAGATGTTTTCAGTTCCGTTAATTCCTTTGAATTCTGCTGCCAGGGACTTAACGGCACTGCCGGTGTAACGACACCATAATTCGGTACATTCTGAAACGGCAAAGATACTGCCGACGGCAATTCTTCCTGCGGTAACTGTCCCCAAGGATTAATCTGATTGGGCTGCGGCAGCACCGGTAATGCCCCCGGATATGCTGCTTGCGGAGGCAGTGCCGGTTCAGGCTGTTTAATTTTGCCCGGTACGTCGGCAGACAGTTGCGTTTCAATATCTTTAAGATGTTTGACAAGCGAAGCCTGACCGGTCTCCAATGCCTCCCGTAACTGTTTGTCGTTGGGGTCAACAAAGTTCAGTGTACGCTGTGTTTGCTGCAATTCAAAGGTCAACTGCTTTTGCATTTGCCGCAGCATTGCCTTGTCCGCTGCCGGAACATACGGCAGCACAGGGGCAGCGGGAGGTACTGGAATTTCTGCCGTTCCAGCCCCTTTGTTGTCTGCCGTCGGCAATTCCTCGCCGGCGGCACAGAGAACTAGAGAAAAAACCGCTAAAAGGATGACGAGTCTTGTGAAAGTCATTTTCGTATTGGGTAAAGTTACATTGCATAACGTTTCTCTTCTCCGTTATGCAAAGCGTTTTTTTGGATTTGTAACAATTTTTTGATGCCCTGTTTACCTAGTTTGAGGAGTTGGGCAAGTTCTTCTTCGGAAAAGGCGGCATCTTCGCCCGTGCCTTGTATTTCAACAAATTTGCCGCTGCCGGTCATCACCAAATTCATATCGACTTGTGCAGCGGAATCCTCGCAGTACGGCAAATCCAAAACCGGTATGCCGTTGACAATGCCGACGCTGACCGCCGCAACCGCATCGGTTATCGGCATCTTCGGCAGTTGCAGAGTCCTGACAGCGTCAACAAGGGCGATATAAGCACCGGTGATGCTCAACGTCCGGGTTCCTCCGTCTGCTTGCAGCACATCGCAGTCGATAAAAACCGTCCTGGGACCTAACTTGTTCAAATCAATGACGGCACGCAGGGAACGTCCGATGAGCCGCTGAATTTCGGTACTCCGTCCGTCGGGACGGTCGCTGCGGGGTGTGCGGGGACTGGTACTGCCGGGCAGCATACGGTACTCGGCGGTCAGCCAGCCTTTCGTTGAATCTTTCGGCATCCATTTCGGCAGTTCGTCGGCAATGCAGGCGGAACACAGGACAACCGTTTTGCCGGCGGAAATGAAAACGGAGCCGGGCAAAACTTCCGTAAAATGCCGCCGCACGGTTATCGGACGTAATTCGTTATTTTTCCGTTTATCGCAGCGCATAAGCATATTTTCTACACACGACATACAGCGTATCATACAATAGGGGGAACGTCAAGGCAGCGGATTTTCGTCTGCCCCGACAGGATAACACACGCAGCGCAAGTAATTTTGCTTGCGCTTTTGGATAACGGATAAACTGCTCTTGTTGAATTTTGGGGAAATGTCTATAATCCCGCTGGTTTTATGAACATATCCACAATGAAGCGGATTCGCCTTTTGACTATTCTGATGCTGTTTTTGCCGGTATTTGCCGCTTTCGGCGGTGAAGCCGAAAAGGCTTTCGATGCGGCAAAAACGGCTTACGACAACAAGCAATATGAAACCGCCCGCACCGCTTTTGCGGCTTTTATGCAGAAGTATCCGGCACATACTTCGGTAAACGAAGCCAAATTCTGGCTTGCCGAATCGCTGATGTATCTTGGGCAATATGCTTCCGCCGAAAATTATTACAACCAGTTAACCGTTCTCGACTCTTCGCTGGCAACCGCCGCCGCTTTCCGCCTCTGTGATATTCCGTATCTCGAAGGAAAATACGATACGGCTAAACCGCGGCTCGAAGCGTTTGTCGATAAATATCCGCACGACAAAAATTTGCAATTTGTTCTCTATTACCTCGGCGACATTGCGATGCGGAGCGGCAGTGCAGAAGAAGCCGAATTTTATTTTGCCCAATGCGACCGTATGTTTCCCGAAGCCGTCAAGTCAACGGAGAATAAATTCGGTTTGGCTTGGGCAAAAAATAAACTCGGCAAACAAACGGAAGCCAATGCGCTGTATCAGCAACTTTTGGCAAGCACAACACCGGCAGTTGCCGAGCAGGCGATGTTTGAATGGAGCAAAGCGTTATTTGACCGCGGCGATTACAGCACTTCGGTTACAACGCTGCTGGAATTTCAGCAAAAATACCCGAAGAGCCAATACTTTACGGATTCGCAGCGCGTCATTGCCCGGTGCAAAACGGCACAGCGGGACTTTGAAGGGGCTTTACAGGTTATTGCACAAATCAGCGCAGCAACTCCCGACGACAAGTTACAAAAAGTCCGGTGCTTATACGCGTTGAACAGGAAGAGCGAAGCGCAAACGGTACTTGCCGATGCCGAACGGACTGCGGGAACAACATACAAAGACGAAATTGCGCTTTTGAAGTCCGTGTTTTTATATGACCAGCAGGATTACAAAAGTGCGGCGGCATTATTAGAAACGCTGCTTCTGCCGCAATATGATGCCGTCAACAACAAGATGATGTTCAATTATTTGACGCTGCCGCAAAGTGCCGGTGTCAAAAAGTTAAGCGATGAGGCGTTTTTTCGCGGCTGTTCATTTTTAGCGTTGTCTTATGCGAAGAGCGGCGATACGGTGCGGGCTGCGGCAGCACTGACGGAAATGCAGGGACAGGCAGCATTATTAGGCGGAACGAAGTTAAATACGATTTGTTCGGAAACAGCAAATCAACTTGCTGCTTCCGGTACCGGCAGCAGCCGTAACAGAAATCCTTCGCGGCAGGACGGAACGCAATGGACACAATTAACACCGAGTCCGAATTTGAATCCGAATTACACAGGTACAGGAACGGCAAATTCACAGCGTCCGAACGGCAGCAGCAATCAATGGAAGCCGAACGGAACTGTATCGGCGGGGCAGAACGGTGTTTTAACAAGCGGCACAGATTTAGACCGGTTTTGGCGGTCGATGCAGTTTTATGAGGGGAAAAATTTTGCTGCCGCTGCCGCTCAACTTGAACAGGTGTTAATCGGTCAGTACAACCAGACGGCAACGCCGAAACAGTATTTGATATTTTATAACGTTACCGGTGCAGACGGCACGTTAGACGAAACGACTTTTACGAAAGCGTGCAGTGTTTTAGCGTTGTCCAAAGCGCAACTGGGCGATACAGAGCAAGCAAATGCCGTATTGGCGGCGTTGACACCGCGTATTAAACTAACGGATAATGTGCAGAAGCAGTTGTTACAGGAAACGTACAGTCAACTGGCAAACGCTGCGCAATCGGGTATAATGCAAGGTATTACGGCATCCGGTTCATTGCTGCCGGAAACAGAGCAGCGCCGGCTGCTGCGGGAGGCAAACGCTTTTTACAACAGCAAAAAATACAGCGAAGCGGACGCAAGATTAACGGAACTGATGAATCAGCAGCCGTCCGAAGCGAACCTTGCTGAAGCGTTATTGTTACAAAGCAAAACACGTTATAAACTCGGTAAGGATGCGGAAGGTATTGCCGTGCTGGAACGGATTACAACGGAACTGACTTCGTCGCCGCAATATGCGGATGCGCTTTGGTATCTCGGTTTGTATTATGATTCCTGCGGCGATACGCTCAAATCGGTTGAGTATTTTCAGACTCTTGCCGATAAATTTCCGAACTCAAAGAACATAGACGGTGCCTTGTATTTTTTAGCATTGGACGATTTAGCGAACGGCAGCGGACGCAAAGCGAACTCGTATTTGCTGCGGGTGTACCGCAATCACCAAAACGGTTTGTATTGGACACACGCAGCCTGGACGCTGGCATATGATGCGTTTAATAAAAAGTCTTATGCTCAAGCGGAGATGTATTTGAACAAAGTATTAGACCATCCGCCGGATGCTGCCGTATTGGACAGGACGTTGTATTTGAAAGGGGCATTGGCGATGACCCGCAGCGAATACGAAACGGCATTTTTGGCATTCCGCGAGGTTGGTAAACTTTGTCCCGACAGTCCGCTGTGCCGTTTCGCAGTGCTTAATGCTCAAACCGCAGCGGGAAAGAGCGTCGTAAAATAATGGCTGGTGAAGTATTATCACAGAACGAGGTTGAGAATCTTCTCAACATAATGTCGATGTCGTCGAAGACGGACGCTAAACCTGCGGCAGCAGGCGGTCCCGGCGATATTGGTCTCGGTGTGCGCAGTGCCGGTTCTTCTGCATCTGCCGGTGCCGGCTGGCATACGAAAGAAAAAGTTACACCGTACGATTTCAAACGTCCCGAACGCGTCGGCAAGGAGCAAATGAAAACGCTCCAGACACTGCACGAAGGTTTCGGACGAAAATTCGCCGCAGGTTTATCGGCAATGCTCCGCTCGATTGTCGAAGTGAAGTTAACAAGCGTTGACCAACTAACGTACAGCGAGTTCATTTTCAGCCTTGATAATCCGACGTGTTTCAATCTCCTTCGAGCCGAACCGCTTGAAGGCAATATGATACTCGACATCAATCCGGTGATTTTGTTTCCGATGATTGACCGGCTGCTCGGCGGCGGACGAGAATCAACGGCGGTTACACGCCGTCCGCTCACGGAAATCGAACTGCGGCTCGTTTCGCGGGTGACGAATCTGTTCCTGCGGGAATTGAAACACGCCTGGGACAACGTGATGGAACTCGATTTCAGCGTTGTACAGGTCGAAAGTAATCCGCAGTTGATACAGATTGTTCCGCCCAATGAAGTCGTTGTGCTGCTGATATTTGAAGTCGCTTTAATTGAAGTCCGGGGCGTTATCAATCTCTGTATTCCGTATAATTCGTTTGAACGTATCGCCGGTAAACTGACAACGAATGCCTGGACAGGATACAGCAGTAAAAAACAAGCGACACCGCAGACGATTAAGAAAATCAGCAAGTCGATTCGGGATATGAAAGTCCAACTGAAAGTCCGCCTGGCAGAGGCAAATATGAAGATGCACGAGTTGGTCAATCTGCGGGTCGGCGATGTTATTGCAACGCAAAAACCGGCAGATTCGCCGCTGCTTGCCAGCGTCGAAGGAATTCCGAAATACTGGGTTAAACCGGGGAAATATAAAGGTTATACCGCCGTTGAAGTTACAGAAAAAATCGAAGACCCAACGGAAATTATTGCGCAGGAGTAAAGTACGCCTTCACGACTCTCGGCTGAACGGGATTCGGGGCAATGAAATGGATTTCTTGTTTAACGGTATCGGCTTCAATGCGGAAATTCTGAAGCGGCAGCAGGCTTTGATTCGGCAGACGCAACTGCGGTATCAGTTTGCGGAAACGTGTTTCACCTGTCAATTTGTCAATACCTAACAAGCCCGTTGAAAACGTTGTTTCTGAACTTTGTTTGACCGTATCGCTTATCGAAACCGCAAATAACGATACCGGCAAATCCGCCGGAACGTTCATCAAACGGTACCAATTCGTTATCTCCGTCCATTGCTTCCAGCAGGGTTTGCCGTCCGCCTCGAAAAGCATCATCTGACCGCTGCCGATGCCCCGGCACAAAACCGCATTAAGCGGACTGTATTGCCGCTGAAACTTCGTGCCGTTTTCTTCTAATTCCTGCGGATTTGTGTTTCCAACATCAATCGACTGAACAAGATACACCAGAAACCGGTTACCGGCAATAAACTCAACGTCAAAGTCGGGAGATGAATTGACCGGAGCCGGAGCAACCGTTGTCCGGCTCTGTTTGTCGATTGCGGTTTGAAAGACGTTCTGTTTCGCTGCCAAATCAATAATTTGCAGCGAGTTTTCTTTGCCCGTCAGAATTGCCAGATACCGGTTGTTTTGCAGCATTTTCATCAGTGACCGGCTGTCGAGATTTTTATAGACGCTTTGTACCGGCAGCGTTGATTGCGTATCGGAAACGAGTAACGCCCGTTTCCGTTTATCGAACAAATCGTTCAGGTCGCCGATGCTTAAGCGGTATGTGTCCGGCAAACCGATTCGTCCAGCCGGTACCGGTTCTTGAGCGATAAAAACGATATTCGTTTTGTAACAATAAATCCCTCCGGTCGGAATATGTCCTTCGGCAATTTCTGCGCCGCTCAACGGGTCAAGTGCCAGCGTCCGGCGGGATTCAGGAAACACAACAAACAAATGCCGGTCATCGCCGAGCAGTGCCGGACGGAGTGCGCCGTCTTCCTGCGGCAGTGTACGTGTCCAAAGTGTTTGACCGCTCTGCGGTTCCAAACCGATTAGTGTCCCGGAATGTTCAACACAAATAACGTCCGGCGAAGCAAAAACGCTGCTTTCAGGAAAACACCGTGCTGACTGCGGCTGCGGCGGCAGCGGAATGAAACGCGGTGAATCGGCAATACTGTTCTGACGCTGCGGCAGATAACCGGTAAACGTCTTTTTCCAAAGTATTACCGGCTCGCTGCTGTCAATTTTGAATGATGTTACCGTATTGTCCCGAACAAGAATCAATGCTTTTGATGAACCGGTCAGATAAAGAAATTGCGTTTGGACTGCAAAACGGCTTGGTGCCGACAAGTTTCTGTCGGCAATATATCTTTCGTTTGCATAATGTCCTTCGGGCATCGGCAAGCGTCCTTGTTCCCGACCATTATTATCGTAACAAACAAGAAACAAATCGGAAGCAGTTGTATCTAACGAAAAGCGTACCGGCAGCGTATCGGTTCCGAGATACGGCACGGGACGCTGTGCGGCCGGATTGAACTGACCGGCGTTTTTAACAAGCCGCAGGAGCCGGGCAACGGCTTCATTCTCCCGCTGGTCAGGCGTTGCCGTCGGAGCATCTATCTCCGTTGCTTCGTCAACGTTGACCTGTCCGGTATTCCAGATTGCCGCTTGAGACTGCACCGCTGGTGTTGAAGGTAAACCTGAAACTTGCGGTTCCGGCTTCGGCGTTAAACAGCGGAATGCGTAGCGCAACTGAACAGTATGACCGGCACTGACGGTAACCATAACCGGCTGCTGCTGTGCCATCGCATCAGCCTGTTTAACGTAACCGTCATACTTGTCTTTCTGACCGGCTTTGAGTGAACCTTCGGCAAGAGCGTACAGAATTTCCGCTGTTTCTTCCGGTAATTCGGCAAGCGATAACAATTCGCCGGCACTGCTGCTCCAGGCAGCATAATCTTTGCGGACGGCTTCGAGCAGACACCGCCGCAGCGCATCGGCAGCCTCGGCACCCGGCTTTGCTTTCAGCGACTGCCGAAACACAGCAACGGCTTCGCTTAAATTGCCGCTGCCCTGTAAAAAGTTGTCGAAGAGAACACGCCCGTGCTGCAATAATGCACCGGCATCGTTCGGATTCGTTTTTAAGGCGGCATCGGTGCGTTTCGCTAACGCTGCTTTTTGGTCGAAACACATTACGTTAAGCGGCGATTGTGAAAAGACGCGTCCCTGAACACCGGCGAGATTGCCGAAAAGACGTTGCGGTAAATTGTTCTCCGAAGCGTTACCGCCTAATGTTCCCAAAGAGGCGTTAACCATCGTCTCTGCCCCCGGCGGTATATCAGGGTCTAATACTTCGCCGTCAACCGCACCAAACGGGCTGCCGTCAGCGGCGGATGCCGCCTCCGCTTCTGGTGCTGCCTGACCGCAGATGCTTTGCCAATCAATTCTTCCGCTGCCGGTTAAATCGTCTAAATTGATACGTGCCAGATAACCGCCGCTCATCGGCATAAAATATGAATTGCCGCCGGCAACGCCGATACCGCAGGGACGCAGCGGTCTGGGGAAAACGATGCCCTGTGCGTTGGGCGTTGCCGTATTGCCTGTTTTCAAATCAAAGGCGAGCATTTTGTCCGGCGTTACAACAAAAACGTTTCCGTTACGGATACACGCCGGATAAAGCGTTTTTGCTCTGCCGATGTTTTTTTTCCAAAGCACGTTACCGGTCAGCAAATCAAGACAAAACAGACCGGCTCTGTCCGGCGGAGCAATAACGGCAACACCGCCGTCAATTAGTATGCCCGGCATCTGCCAGCCGCATTCGGCAAAAATCTGCCGGTACTGCTGTTCGGCAAATCGGTTGCCCGGCATAACCAAATGCTGTATCTGATTGCGTATCAAGCGGACATTCGGTGTTTCCGCTTGCGGCACTGTATAATTGTAACACCAAAGCGGCGAAAGCGTTGCCGCATCCAGCGCAACCGTTAAACCGCTGCCGGTCGGACAAATAACCAAACCGCCGTAAGCCGACGGAGTCAGCGGATAGGTACGCCGCAAAAAATCCGTCTCAATCGGTCTCGATGCCTGTGCCAGCACGGCACGCCGTATGAGTGCGCCGTTTTGCGGATTCAGAACAAACAGTTGAATCAAACCGCTGGTTTCACCGATAACATACAATTTGCCGTTGAGCGGCAGCGGTACACCGAGAAACCAAGTCTCCAGCATCTGCTTTTCGTCTGCGTTATAAGCCGCTTCAACTTCAATCGTCCGCGGACGATTCACATTCGGTCTAAACGGAGCGTTTTTGTCCTCGTTTTCTTTGGTATCTTTGTCGTCTTTCGCCTTTACCGCCGTTTTAACGGCGTTATCTGCATCGGCAGCACAAGCGTCGAGATATTTCTGCACCAACGGAAATTTGCCGCTTTGCCAAACGATTTCGCCGGTTTGGATGCTGCGTGCCGTTAATGTATTTCCGGCTTCGTAACGGCGGTCTTCGTATAATTTTCCGCCTAACGATATTGCCGGATTGGACCTGCCGGGCATCGGAAATAATTCGTGTCCGTCAATGCTGAAACACAAATTGCCGCTGCCCGATAACTGCTGCGGTATCCGGTTGTGCCAAAGAATAAAACGCAATGAATTACGCTGGGACTGTCCTTGCTGACCGCCGTAACGCTGCCACGGATACGAAAACGGGGCAACCCAATACGGCGGCGGAATCTGATGCTGCGGTTCGCTTGCCGACCACAAACGTTTACCGCTATGCAAATCGATAGCCGTTATATCATCAGCGCAGCGTGTTATCAGGACACCGCCGGCGATGAGCGGCATCGGAGCAGGAATATACGTGTCGGGACTGTTTTGAATGTTTTGCTGTAAAGCCGCAACGTCATTTTCCCAAAACGGTTTAATGACCGGCACGTCCCAGCAGCGTTCGAGAATCGGCGGCGAAATGTTCGTGTTCGGATTTTGATTGGAGACACCGCCGGGCATTCGCCAACCGATGATGTCGATAAAATCCGCTTCGGATATATTAACGTTTGCCGCATTCTTCTGCCGTTCCTCGATTCGTTTTAGCAGCGAGTCGATTTCAGTATGAAGAGCGGACTGCAATTCTTTGTTTAGAACAGCGGAGCGGAGCGACTGGACGGTCAGCAATGCTGCTTCATTATCGCCGCGTTCAAACTGCAACAGGGCAACGGTCAAGGCGGCTTCGGCACCGGCACGGGTTGGAAAATACTTTCGGGCAACATCGGCAATAGCGTCTTCGTTACCGGCTTGAACAGCATCGCCGAGTAATCGTTTGGCGAGAGTTTCAAATTGAAAGCCGTAAGATTCCTTTGCTTCTTTCGGCAATTTCGCCAATTTTCCGATAAGATAACTTCGGAACGGCATTAGAGAACCGGCGGACATCGCCTCCGGCTTTTCGGACTCTGTTGTCTCTGCCGGCGGCACATAAAACGTCCCGTTCTGACAATTTTCGAGAAGTTGTCCAAGGAGTTGAGCGGCTTCTTTTGCGTGTCCGTTTTCAAAGAGTCTGTCGGCTTGTTCGAGTTTTTGTAACTCGCTTCGTTCCGGCTGTACAACGGCATCCTGTGCGTTGACTGCGGACAGCACGCCGGCGAATAGAAAACAAAAAATCTTAGCTCTAGACAAGTATCTCACGTATTTTTTGATGATATTGTATTAGATTTTTCGATGATTAAAGCGAAACTCACATTTCTTTAAGTGTAGCATAAATGTTTGCGAAACACAAAACCATATCTTCGTGTCTTTCGTGGTCAAAACAATGAATAATGAGGGAAAATAATGAATAATGAATAATGAATAATGAATAATGAATAATGGAAAATGGAAAATGGAAAATGGAGACACTGGTTAATACCGTTGAAGTATCCGTTTTCCCTCATTATTCATTATTCATTCTTAATTGTTAATTATTTTCCCCCATTTTCCATTTTCCCCCAGAATCCCTCTTGCAAAATGATACACATTTTGCAGAAAAACACACCGTTTTTGAAAATCTGTATCTTTTTGCGTCACCTAATACAATTTTGCAAACTGTAAAATAGTCGATTTTTTGTCTGTAAATCCCTAAAATAAAGGGCTTAAATAAAATTATTTCTTCATTTTTTTCATTGGCACACGCATTGCGTATTAGTTAATACAGTAATATCTGCGATTTCCGCAGATAAAATTCTAACGCAAAGGAGAATAGTTATGACGAAGTTCACAATGTTAAACTGGGTAAGCAGGGGGGGGGGGGGCTAGATGCGTCGTTTGTGCGCTTTTTGCCGCACTTCTGTCGCTCACC
>JAITQJ010000269.1 GCA_031288955.1 Planctomycetaceae bacterium
TCCTAAAAAAAACAAGAAGATTACTATAGCGGCAAGAAAAAGCGGCACACGATAAAGACGCAGATTTTTGCCGATGTCGAGACGCAGGAAATTATTTGGACGGCACAAGACAAAGGTCGTGTCCACGATTTTCATTTGTTCAAGCGTACTATTCGGGCAATCGGCAAATAGCGAGCGAAAGGATTGTCATAGAAAACATCAACGCGAAGATTAAAACGTTCAAAATTATGAGTGAAAGATACCGCAACAGACGAAAAAGACATCTCTTGAGAATGAATCTCATCTGTGCGACACTAAATTGCGAAATGAAAATATAGTTACCGAACAAGTCTAATAACGTTAACCAAACACAGGATATTCCAATGCAGCGGAGAACTTTTATCGCCTCTGTACACCGGCACACAGATAAAAGCGGAATTCCCTCGCTAGAATTGATAGACGGCACGCAGCGCACCTGTTGCAGTAAAAGTGCGCTGCTCTAATGATTGTCTTTCGCAAATTTTTGTGTTACACTTAATAAAGAACGCAATCAGTTAAGTTGAAAATTTATGCCGACAGTCTTATTTGCGCAAACGGCATCTGCCGCTTTGGGGTTTTACGACTGGATTACCCTCGCCGCCTATTTCGGCATCCTGCTCACCGTTGCGTGGTGGGTCGTTCGCCAGAAGACCGACACCTCCGCCGATTATTTTCTCGCCGGCAAAAAAGCAACGTGGATAGTTATCGGTGCCTCCCTCTTCGCCTCCAATATCGGTTCGGAACACCTTGTCGGACTTGCCGGTACAGGCGCAAGCGACGGAATGGCAATGGCTCACTACGAACTGCACGCCTGGTGTCTTTTCGTTCTCGGCTGGGTAATGGTGCCGTTCTATGAACGAAGTTGCGTCTATACAATGCCGGAATTTCTTGAAAAACGTTATTGCAGCAGTGCAAGATGGTTTCTGTCGCTCATCAGTCTTATCGCTTATATCTTGACAAAAATTTCTGTAACACTTTTTGCCGGCGGAGTCGTATTCAAGGCTCTTTTTCCCGTCGAGGTGATACAAGGTATTGATAATTTTTGGGTTGGTGCCGTCGGAATGGTCGTTGTTACCGGCATTTATACGATTCTCGGCGGTTTGCGGGCGGTGCTGTTCACCGACTTGTTTCAAACTTCGGTTCTCCTTATCGGTTCTGCCTGCGTTTTATTCATCGGGCTGCAACAAGTCGGCGGCTGGAAAATGCTCAAAGAAACCGTTCAGGGAACAGACCGAATTTACGGTTACAAAATCGCTACAACCGTTGACGGCAGCGGTAATCCCGTCTTTATGAAAGGTGATAAAGGACGGGACATTATCCTGAAACGTCCGAAATCCATCGAAGATAAACGTAACGTTAATTGGATTGCTGCAAGCGAATTAACGAAAGACGACATTGAACAAATTCAGGAACAAAGCAAAAACATCATATTCCCTTTACCGGAATTTGAAAAAGAACTGAAAGAGCGGTCGTGGGTTGCAGCGGACAAGCGGGAAAAAGCAGACCACTTCAATCTTTGGAAACCGATTTCGCATCCCGTTTATCCGTGGTTCGGCTTGCTCTTCGGTGCGCCGATTGTCGGACTGTGGTACTGGACGACCGACCAGTACATCGTTCAGCGGACATTAGCGGCAAAAAATCAGCGGGAGGCACGGCGAGGAACCATTTTCGGGGCGTATTTGAAAATGGCACCAGTCTTTATTTTCATCGTTCCGGGAATGATTGCATACGCTCTGGCAGTACAAGGAAAAATCGGTGCCGAAGTCCTTTGGGAACCCAATCAGGCGTTTCCGATTCTCGTCAAAGAAGTCCTGCCGGTCGGTCTCAAAGGTATCGTTGTCGGCGGTTTGATGGCGGCACTGATGAGTTCGCTCGCATCGGTATTCAATTCCTGCTCGACACTTTTCACGATGGACATCTACCAAAAAATTCACCGGAACGCAACGGAGAAGCAACTCGTTTGGGTTGGACGCATTGCCACCGCCTTTATGGTTATCATCGGTTTACTCTGGATTCCGATTATCAGAAATATGCCCGGAACGCTCTACGGTTACTTACAGAGCGTTCAATCGTATGTTGCACCGCCGATTTTTGCGGTCTTCTTTCTCGGCATATTCTGCAAACGGATTAACGCTTACGGCTGTATGACCGGTCTGACGGCGGGGTTTCTCTTCGGAATGTTGCGGCTTGCTGCGGAGATTGCAAATAACAATCAGGCTGCTCCCGAATGGTTCACCGAGGGCAGTTTTCTACTCTGGTTCGCAACAACGAGTTTTACTTTTATCTGCATTTACCTGACGGTACTTTGTTCGGCATTGATAGTCGGTGTTAGTCTTTTAACGCCGAAACCGGGCGAAGAAAAATTAACCGGCTTGACGTACTCAACGATTTCGGACGAACAACGCCGCAAGACACGTGAAAGTTGGAACCGGCTTGATGTCGTTCTCACTGCCGGTCTGCTCGTGATTATCGTTTCCATCTACGCCTACTTTACGGGATGAGTAATTAACGGCGAGAGTGCGCTGCATCGGCGGCACAGCCGCCGGCTCTCTGGGGGTATTTTGCATTTTGCATTTTTTCGCTACTCGCCACTAATCACTCACCACTGATAGACAACACGCAGCGCACCTGTTGCGGCAAAAGTGCGGCGGCTCGTTTCAATGTCGCCGTCCAGAAAAACGTTCCAACGCGGCGAACGATAAATATCACCGCCCAGTCCGAAGTTAAACCAATCCCTGCCCGCATTGACTCCGTGCAAATACTGCCCCGCAGCGAGGCTGCCGACAAAACGTGTTTCCGCCTAAAACTCCATCCGTTTGACTTCAATACCCGGCAGAGCGGTTAATTTGGCGGTTATTTCATCCGCCAATTTTGTGCCGCCGACAAACTCAAGGAGAATCAAGCCGTTCGGGGAGCAGATATTTTCATTTGCCTCGTGAAGTCCGATGCGCGTTCGGATACTGCATCCATATTCACGAAACACAGATTGCACTTCGCCGGAGTTTTTCGCAAAACTCGTTACGTTAACGCCAAGTATAATTTTCATTTGACTGATAAAAAAGGGTTATTCGTTATCTAACACATCAACTGCGGCAAATTTTTTGCCTTCGAGCATTTCAAGGCTTGCCCCGCCGCCGGTGCTGACGTGCGAAACCTTATCGGCAAAACCGAGTTTCTGAACCGCCGCCGCACTGTCGCCGCCGCCGATAATGCTTATCGCTCCGCTGTCAGCAATCGCCTGGGCAACCATCTTCGTCCCTTCATCAAACGGCGGCATTTCGCTCACACCCATCGGACCGTTCCAAACGACCGTTTTCGCTTCCCGCACAATACCGGCGTACATCTTTGCCGTTTCAGGACCGACATCCAAACCTTCAAAGTCTGCCGGTATTTCGCCCGCCTTGACAATTTTCTTATTGCAATCGCTTTTGAAAGCGTCGCCGCAATGAGTATCAACGGGCAATACAAGTTTATCTCCGCCGAGAACCATCAACTCCTTCGCAAGGTCAACTTTATCGGCTTCGACAAGGCTCTTGCCGACTTTTTCGTCTTTCGCCAGACTGAACGTGTAAGACATTGCCCCGCCTATCAGCACCTTATCGCAAATGCCGAGCAGATTCTTGATGACCATAATCTTATCGGACACCTTTTTTCCGCCGATGATGGCAATGAACGGACGCTGCGGTTTGGCAAGGACATCGCTCAAATACTTGATTTCCTTTTCGACGAGAAAACCGCACACTTTCGGTTTGCTGCCCATCGCCAGCGGTACGGCATACATTGACGCATCGGTGCGGTGGCAAGTTCCGAAGGCATCGTTAACATACACATCGGAAAACGCAGCGAGAGTTTTGGCAAAAGTCTCATCGCCTTTCTTCTCGCCGGACTGAAACCGGAGATTTTCGAGAAGGAGTACACCGCCGTCTTTAAGAGCGGCAACTTTTGCTTGAGCATCGGTACCAACGGTATCGGCTGCAAAGTCAACGGGTTTTCCAAGGAGTTTGGCAAGCCGCTCGGCAACGGGTTTGAGTGAAAATACGGGGTCGGGAGCGTCTTTTGGACGACCGAGGTGACTAGCGAGGATAACTTTTCCGCCGCGGTCGAGAACGGACTTGATAGTCGGCAGGGCCATCTGGATACGCCGGTCATCGGTAATGTTTCCGTTGTCATCGAGGGGGACATTGAAATCGACGCGGATGAAAACGGCTTTGTCTTTAACATCGACTGCTGCAATCGACTTTTTTGCCATTGGAATTGTTCCTTGTAATTTTGTTCGATGGTGCTGATTCTATCAGACAGAAAAACGAATTGCAAGAGGGAAAGACGGCGGTTGCGCGGTTACAGCGCACGGCAGTCCCTTGTATGTCTATACATCATTTTTTGGTAAAATCGGAACACTATGTTAACGATTCCCGAAATTACCGGTCTCGATTCGTATATCGCCCTAATCCGTATTCCGCCGGAATTGACCGTTCCGCTGACTGACCGGGTACGGCGTATTATCGATACCGCCGCCTTTCGCCGGCTCGCAAAAATTACCCAGGTCGGTCTCGTTTCGCTCGTTTATCCGGCAGCAAGGCATACTCGTTTTGAACATTCGCTCGGCGTGTACCGCCTTGCCCTGTTATTTCTCAAGCGGCTCGCACATATTTCCCGTTTTGCGGGCATTATCGACAGACATTCGGCAGAAATGTTTATCGTCACGGCTCTGCTGCACGACATAGGACACTTTCCGTACTGTCATCTAATTGAAGATATTAGAATACCGGGCATACCCGGTCACGAGGAACTTGCCGCCCGATACATACTGAACGGCGAAATTGCCGACATACTCCGTAAAGACTGGCACACCGAACCGGGAGAAGTCGTCGAATTATTGACTGCCCCCGCCAATTTGTTATCAAGTATCCTTTCCGGTCCAATAGACATCGACAAATTGGATTATCTGTTCCGGGACAGTTTGCACACCGGAGTTCCTTACGGACGGAATCTAGACCAGGAACGGCTCATCGGCAGTCTTTGTGTGAACGAAGCCGGTAACGGTTTGGCAATCACGGAAAAAGGCAAGACAGCAGCGGAGTTAATGATTTTTGCCCGGTACGTAATGTTTTCAGAAGTCTATTGGCATCATTCGGTACGCAGTGCTACAGCAATGTTGCAGCGGCTTTTTGCAGAACTGTATCAACAAGGCAAAATTGACATCGACCGGTTCTTTGTTTCGGCGGAAGAAGAAGCGGTGTCGCTGCTGCGCAGGACAGCACAGGGAACGCCGCTGGAAAAACTGGCGGAAGGTCTGTTTGGTGCAAAACGCGTGTTGTATAAACGGACGGCTCAATTTAGTATCCTTGAAGAGCCGCAGCGGTACTACGAATTGGCGGGCAAACCGTATCCGTATCTTTGTGCGGAGGCGGACAAATTGTCGGCAAAGTCTGGAGAAGCGTTTTCGGTTTTGATAGATGCTCCGCCGGTACAAAAAGAAATCGAAATCAAGATAGACGTTTATTTTCCAAAGCGTAACTGTTATGTCCCGCTGGAAAATATCTCGCCGGTCATCAGAGCGATGGCAAAAGACCAATTTGACGATTACGCAAAACGAGTCCGTATCTTCCGCGGCTAAAATACCTCTTGCAAAATGATACACTTTTTGCCGGCGAGGCTGCCGGATTCAAAGTCGAAGACAATCGGTTCGGCAGTTGCCGCAGCGGACAGCATTACCGGCAAACAGACGCAAACGAAAGATAAGGGGCTGGCATAGATAATTTCCTCACAGGCAGGCGATTTTGATGTCATTTTAATCCATTTTTTCAGCGTGGTCAATAGTTTTTTCGG
>JAITQJ010000308.1 GCA_031288955.1 Planctomycetaceae bacterium
CCGTTTTATTCACGGTTACGATACGGTATCGCCTGATATGCTTTGGAGTATTATCGTTAAGCATATCCCTTTATTGAAACACGAAATTCAGGAGTTATTGCAAACGCAGTAACGGGACGGCAAGCGGATTAAGTTTATTACAACATTATGGCGGGCGGCGTTGATTTGACATTTCAGGTTTTGAAGGCGACGCAGAATCAGGCTGCTAACGGTCTGTTGACGGCGGCGTTCAAGTCGTCAAACGAAGATATACGCAAAGTTGCCGGTATCACGCTGATGTCCCGAAAAGGCGGCAGCGGCATTGATACGATTATCAACGATTTTGACCCCGATGACGAATTTCTCGTCGGATTGATTCGTGATAACCGGTCAAAAATGATTCCCGGTCTGCGCACCGCTGTCGTCGGTTCTGATACAATGCTGGCAAAACAAGCGTTCCGCATCGCTTATTCGCAGTCAATTTACGAAGTGCTGCCGTCAATGTTTGCGTATTGTTTCGGACCCGGCAGTCAGGATAAGAACTTTGTACACCGGCAGAATGAAATGCTGAAGTTTTGCGACAGATATATCGAAGCCCTTGAACGCAAAGAATCACACGAACGGCATTTGCTTGTTCATACGATTTTTCCTGAACTCGTCAAAACAATCCGCACCAAGGTCAAAGAATTCCGCCACGACGCTAACGAATTAACGCTGAAAGTGTTTTTGCGTTTCTATCCGTTTTTTTCCGATGTCGAAAGCGAATTGAAACAAGTGCTGCGTATCGCCAGTACGCCGGTTTATCTGGCGGCGTATCGGCGTTTATTGTCGGATAACGATGTGTATCTGTTTCAATTTATCGCCCGCTGTTTGGACCGCTTCAATCCTCCGCCGCTGATTTTGCAAGTGATTGCAACACGTTTTGATATGCAGTTTTTGCCGTTCATTTTCAGGCAGATTAAAGAACCGCTGCCGATGGAAATACAGACGAATCTCGGCAATTTACCGCCCGTCGAGTGGCTGGAACAAATCGGTGCGGTTTTTGACAAACTCGACGGCGAAGCATTACAAGGCTTTGTTACGTTTTTGCAGTATTTGCCGATGTCAGATGCCGATATGGAAGCGTATCTGCTTCGGGTATTTTATCACGGGCAGGGGGTTGGCAGAATTGCGGCGTTTAATGCGCTCAAGCCGATGAAGAACGAAAAAACCGATAGACTCGTTTGGGATGCGGCAGGCGATACCGACCCCGATATTCAAGTCGAAGCATTGACGGAATTGACCAGCCGGAATCTGCCGGGAATGAGTTCGCGGATTATTCAATTTGCGAGTACCCCGAATGTCCGTGTTCGGGAAACGATACAAAAATTGCTCCCGAATTTCAAATTGGTCTGGTTTATGGAGGTGTTTGATAAACTTGATGACGAACGGCGGCGGAAGATGTTCGATGTCGTTCGTCATCTTGATGAACGGATAGGCGAAAAATTGTCGATAATGCTTGAGGCGGGTGATGAGGTTGCGAAGCAGCGGGCGTTGGTTTGTTTGGATTATTGCAGCGATTTGGTTCAGCAGAGCGAAAAGGCATTGTGCTGGCTCCTGCAAAACGGGGATTTGCGTGAATTCCGCCTCAAGTGCGCCGAACTCCTGATTAACGGTAAAACAGATGAAAGCCGCAGTGCGCTGGTACAGGCGTTTCATCGGGACTCCGATGCCGATATCCGCAACGCCGCTAAAATGTCGCTGGAAAACCGACCGGTAAGTTTGGCGAAAACATAAAACAGGAGTTGCTCCCAATGACGAAAAGCCGATTAGTTTTTGTTACGGTAATTATTTTTATTTCTGTCTGCGTTTTCTCCGCTGCGCTGCCGCCGCAGGTTTTTGCTGAAGGAATTAACATATTTAATCCGGTGAACAAGGATCCAAAAAAGAAGAAAGATAAAGATCCAAAAAAAACGAAAGATAAGGAACAGACCGGCGATGCCGAACTGATTCGGCGGATGACTCAATCAATGGAAAATGCCTTTACAGAAGACGCACCACACAGGCAGCAGGGATATTTATTGTACTGTATTTTGTTTACAGTCCTGGGCTGTTTCATTGCCGGTGTGTTTTATTGGCAGTATCTGTGCCAGCAGCGTTTGACGCGGGCATTAGAAGACCCGGCATTTCTTGTTCGGGAACTGAATTCGGTGCATCAGTTGACGCGCGATGAAATCAGTTTGATGCAGAGCGTAGCGGAGGAAAAGACACTGGTGAACACGTTGGTGCTTTTTATCGAGCCGGATTATTTGATGCAGGTATTGGAAGACAAAAAATATGCTCTGTCGCGGCACATTACCCGGTCGCTGCTCGAAAAATTATTCGGTATCGAAACAGGCAGTAGTGCCGTAACGCAAGTAACACTGGAAGCGGACACGGAAATCCCCCGCCGCTCAAAAACAAACGAATCAGGATTATCGTCAAAGTTTGTATAATCGGTATGCCGATATAACCGGTAGGCGGAATTTCTAATATTCCGCATTACGTTAAAATACTGAAGTTAGATAATATGCGTAAATCTGCCCGTCTTAAAACCGTTATTGAATGGACTTCATTCGTTATCTTTTTGCTCGTTGCTCTTTTTGCCGTTGCTAACTGCAAAGGCGGCGATAATGATTGGCAAAGTGCCGAACTCGAAACAGCGCAAAGTACCGGCGGCGGCGGCGACATTGAATCTCAAATCGAGAAACCGAAAAAGACCGGTGCCGTTTGGGGCGTTGCCGGAGGGCAAGGTCCGGCTAAAACGCAAAATGCCGCCGTGCCGAATGCGCCGAAAGCCCAAAAAGCGGACACGAATACCAAAATAGAAGCGAATGTTACTGTTGCTGCTTTGCCGGAAAAAAAACCGGTAAAAACTCCTGCGCCGTTAAAATCCGGCGAAAAAACGGCGGTCAAGACAGAGTCAAACGACTCCGTTTTGTTGAGCAAGGAAAAGTATCTTTTGAAGTCCAACCGAAAAAAAGGGACTGCCGATGTTGTCGAAACGCTGCTCGAAGTTGCCGGAACGGTCAAACAGCCGGCAAGCGAGTTGAATCCGAGTGTTAAGGCAACGGACAATAAAATGGAAGTCATCGCCGGTTTTCGTTACGAAGAACGTATCAGTAAAGCGGCATCGGCTGGCGGCGGACAAGTTGCGGTTCGGCAATATAATCTGGCAAAGTCGAAGATGAAAATCGGCGACCGGACGAAAGCACCGGAACTTGATGAAAAGATTCAAACAATCGTTTGTTCGCTCGAACAGGACAAAGTCTCGCTGTTTTCACCGAAAGGTTCACTGCGGGGCGAACAACTCCTGCTGATTGAAGACTTGCCCGGCAACACGTTGACGATTGACCGGCTGCTGCCGGAGAAGGCGGTTGCTGTCGGTGAGACGTGGAAAGTTTCCGACCAGATTTTGCGGTCATTTCTGTCGGTTGATGCGGTTATCGAAAGTAACGTTACTGCCGTGTTGTCGGCGGTTGCCGATGATATGGCGATGGTCGAAGTTGTCGGCGATGTAAGCGGTGTTTATCTCGGAGCGGCAACGGAAATGTCTGTCCGTGCAAAATACCAGTTCGACTTGAAGGCGAAGCGGATTAACTGGCTTGGATTGTTGATAGAAGAAGACAGGTCGATTGGACACGTTGGTCCCGGTCTGAACCTGACGGCAAAGGTTCAGGTCAAAATATCGCCGCTTGCCGAGGCGCAAGTGTTGACGGACACGGTGATGGATACGATTGTAACCGAACCGGATGCACAGATGCTGGCGTTGAAATACGACGGCGGTAAAGGACCGTGGCGTTTTGCGCACGACCGGAGTTGGTATGTATTTCAGGACGACCCGCAGGCAGCGATTTTACGCAGATTGGAAGACGGGGAACTGATTGCTCAATGTAACATTGCGGATATGGGGACGGTTGACCCGCGGACGATGACAACGATAGACAAGTTTCAGCAAGATTTAGTTGCCGGCTTGGGCAAGAACTTCGGCAAGGTTGTATCGGCAGAAGAACACGTCAGCAAGGCGGGTTATAAGGTTTATCAGGTATTGATAGACGGTATGGTTGATGATTTGCCCCTGCGCTGGATATACAATTTGCTGACGGACAAGAGCGGTCGGCAATCGGTTGTGGTGTTTGTCGTTGAGGCGGACAAACTCGACCGCTTCGGCGATTCCGACGAGGTGCTGCTTTCGACGTACCGTATGGGGAAATAAAGGCTTTCACGCCGGAAAAAAGATAGTTCGGTCCGGCGTTCGTTACCGCGAAAGACACGGAATTCGTTATGCCGAAATGACCGTGTTTTCCGCGGTTAAAAAGCCGACTGCATTACCGTTTGACTTCGTGATACTGATAACCGCTGCCGGGGATTTCGACTTTGTAACGTCCGTTTTCGTCCGGCACTGTCGGCGGGGTTGCGTCCCACGTGTAACCAGTCGGCGACATCGGCTCCTCAAAGTCTAACGCCTGCTGCCACGTCAACTGCTTTCCCGTTCGGGCAACCTGCCGTCCCATAATGCCCGCCATCGTGCTGTTTGCCGCCCAAACACCGTCATTACGGTACGGAATATCGCCCCGAACCGCTTTAAGCAGGTATTGATGTTCGATAACGTACATATTGCCGGGCAACTTAATGTTCACCGGCTCACTGCCTTTCACGTTAACCGTACAGCCGCCGAAACCTCCGCTTCTCGTTGTTGCGTACCCCTTCGTGCCGATGATATGGTCTGTTACCTCACTGTAACATTTGTTTATCTGCCGGCAGAACAGATACCCCGTGCGTCCGTCGCCGAAGTCATAGACCGTGTCAATCGAATCGTAAATGTCGCCTGCCTTCGGGTATTCCGTGCGCACCATTCTGCCGCCGCTGCCGAATGCCGACACCGGTACCTTGTCGCCGAAACTCCAGAGCAACTTATCGACACTGTGAATCGCTTGTTCAACATTGAAATCGCCCGAAAGCCACGTGAAGTTATACCAGTTGCGAACCTGATACATCATTTCCGTATCGTTCGGCTGACGCGGTCTGTCCCAAAGCCGACCAGTCATATACGAAACACGTGTCGAAAGCACATCGCCGATAGCACCGTCGGCAATCCAGTTCATCATTGCCCGAATGTTGTGGTCATAACGCCAGCACAGACCGGCAACGATATTTAACTTTTTCTCTTTGGCAATTTTAGCGGATTCGAGAACGCTCTTGATACCAACACCGTCCACCGCGACCGGTTTCTCGCAAAAGACGTGTTTGCCTTTTTCGACGGCGTAGCGCAGGGACAACGGACGGAAGTGCGGCACTTCGCAGAGCAGCACGACATCGCAAAGGTCGATGACTTGTTTGTACGCTTCGAGACCGCTGAATGCCGTTTCGTGTGTTGCGAGGATGCGGTCTTTCCATCGTTCTTCTTTGCGGAGATTATCGACGGCACTCTGCGCTTTTTCGGGAAAAGCATCGCCGACGGCAACGACTTTGGTATTGGGGTCGGCTTCGAGGGCATTTCGGATAGCACCGGTACCGCGTCCGCCGCAGCCGACGAGACCGAGTTTGATAGTGTTGTCTCCGGCGGCGTGAACGGCGGGGACTGCCGCCAAACCGGCAATGCTTGCCGCAGCGGTACTATTTTTGAGAAAAGAGCGGCGGGACGTGAACATAATTTTCTTCTCCGTTTCGGGTTTGATTTATTGCCCATTATCCATTGCCCGCCGACCATTGTCAACCGCTCCGATATACAGCGGTTCAACAGATTACACGTACTTAATCTTGGAGTTCCGTTTAGGCTTACCGGTCTCTTCTGTCTCCTCTTCCTTCTCTTCGCCTTCGGCATCGTCTTCGCCGGACTCGTGCCGCAACATTCGTTCTACCAGCGCATCCGGTATGTTCGACTTCGTTATTGCATCTTCTTTTGCAACAATGCCTTCCTTCCAGAGACGGAAAAGATGGTCGTCTAATAACTGCATCCCCAATCTGTGTCCCGTCTGAATCGATGACGTAATACGGAACGTCTTGTTTTCCCGAATCAGGTTGGCGATAGCACTGGTTACAACAAGCATTTCATAGCAGGCAACACGTCCTCCTTGGATTCGCGGCAATAACTGCTGTGCTAAAATGCCGATAATTGATGTCGAAAGTTGCGTCCGAATCTGGTCTTGCTGATTCGTCGGAAACACGTCGATAATACGGTTAATCGTTCCCGCCGCGCTCGACGTGTGAAGTGTACCGAAAACAATATGCCCCGTTTCCGCAGCGGTGATTGCCGCCTCAATCGTTTCCAAGTCACGCAATTCGCCGACGAGAATCACATCGGGGTCCTGCCGTAATGCACGCCGTATCGCTTCGGCAAAGGTCGGAACGTCAACCCCGACTTCACGCTGATTGACCGTCGATTTCTTATGATAATGATAGAATTCGATGGGGTCTTCTATCGTGATAATATGATGGTCAACGTTCTGATTCAGATAATCAATGCAGGCGGCGAGTGTCGTGGACTTTCCCGAACCGGTCGGACCGGTCACGAGAACCAAACCGCGCGGACGCAGAATCAAGTCCTTCATCACCGGCGGCGTGTTAAGTTGTTCCATACTCAACAGTGAGTTCGGAATCTGCCGCAATACCATACCGGTATTTCCCCGCTGCTTGAAAACAGAAACACGAAACCGGGCTTTATCGCCGAACGCAAAACCGAAGTCGGTACTGCCCGCTTGCTGGAGTTCCTGCTGACAGCGTTCAGGCGTGATACTTTTCATCAGCGAAACAGTATCGTCCGGTTCAAGGACTTTAGTTTCGAGTTTCACCAAGCGTCCGTGCAGACGCAGCACCGGCGGCTGCCCGACAGCAATGTGTAAATCGCTCGCCCCGCGAACAACGACGGTTTCCAAAAGTTTATCGACTAAAATCGTACTCATACTATTCCTGTTGGATAGAGCCGATTAGACACCGCCTAATCGGCTGCGGTCAATTTTCCCGCCAACTGCTGCCGGTCATCTTGATAAGACGGTTGCGGTCTTTGTCCATTTTACTCTCTAATCGGACTTTTTGCAAAACGGGAAACGGGTTGATTTCAATGCCGCCGCAAACGACAACCGTTGCGAGTCCGTTTTGAGAAACGGCTGTCCGGCTCGGCACCGATACCGGCTTCGGATAAGTTAGCGGGCGCAACTTTGTTTCGTCCAAAAACATCGGCAGGGAACAATTTGCCTTCTGTAAAAGACGTTCCTGATGAATC
>JAITQJ010000027.1 GCA_031288955.1 Planctomycetaceae bacterium
CGGAAATATCCGCGACAAAACCGGCAGCGAAGGCAAAGGTCATCGTCGTGCGGACAATTCGCCCCAAAATCCGTCAGCATAAAGCCGCCTATCGGGGCAAACCGGCGGCAACTTTCGGAAACCTTTCTATTCCTGCACCGAAGCCGGGTTTCCTGCGTTTTTTATCTTTCTCGAATCATACATTAACGCTTGCCGGAATTACAGGACTAGTATTTGCCGTGTTGTGTCTGACGCGGGGCTGGCACAGCGATTTGTCGTTAGGTTATCCGGTGTGTGCGTCCGGTCTGGCACTGATTGTTACCGGTGTTACCGGCAGATTCTTCGCCCGCTGACCAATCTTGCTCTTTGCGGTTCAGGCTGTTAGAATCACCGGCAACTGTGTTTTTCAGGCAAATTTTTTCAGATAAATCTCTGTGCCGCTGATTTTGACACTTGAAACGACTTGCGATGAAACGGCGGCGGCAGTCATTGACGCTTCACTCAACGTTCTCGCCGCAACCGTTGCTTCGCAGGATAAACTGCACCAAAAATTCGGCGGAGTCGTACCGGAAATCGCTTCCCGTGCGCACCTCGAAAACATTCTGCCCGTCATTGATGAAACACTTCGCAAAAGTGCCGTTACCCTTGCCGAACTTGATGCCGTTGCCGTTGCCAATATGCCCGGTCTCGCCGGTTCGCTGCTCGTCGGACTTGCCGTTGCAAAAACGCTGGCACTGGTTCTCCGCAAACCGCTTATCGCCGTTAATCATCTGCAAGCGCATATTTACGCTTGCAAAGTGGCGTTCAAAGAAAATCCGTTTCCGTGCATCGGTTTGATTGTCAGCGGCGGACACACCAGTTTGTACCGCTGCGAAACGCCGATTGACTTTACGTTTTTAGGCGGTACGATAGACGATGCTGCCGGTGAAGCCTTCGACAAAACCGCCGCAATGCTGGGGCTGCCGTATCCCGGCGGCCCGTCGATACAGCGGATTGCCGAAACGGGTAATCCGAAAGCGTACCGTTTTCCCCGTCCGCTGCTCAACGAACCAGACCGGCTGGAGTTCAGTTTCAGCGGTTTAAAAACGGCAGTGCGGTATCTGCTGGAAAAAGACGGCGTTGTTGCTGCAAAAATCGGAGCCGATGTTGCCGCTTCATTTCAGGAAGCCGCCGCAGATTGCCTCGTCGGTAAAACGTTACAGGCGTTAAAAATGACAGGAATGAAAACGCTTTGTGCAGGCGGCGGTGTTGCAGCGAATAAACGTTTTCGGGATAAACTGACGGAAGCCGCCCGGCAAGCGGACATCCGTTTGTACATCGCTCCGCCCGATTTGTGTACGGACAATGCGGTGATGGGGGCGATTGCCGTCGAAAGATACAACGCCGGTCTCTTTGAAGACCTGAACCTTGATATTCACGCAGGCTTAATACGAAAAACACGGTGATATGTCTTTTTTCAATGTGATTGCGAAAAAATTATTGATAGGCTTGACCCGGCTGCTCAGCGGGGCAACGGTACTTTGGTACGAATCTCAACCGGACGATTCGTGTCAGCGGGTTTATTTTGCCAATCATACGAGTCATCTGGACGCAATGGTCATCTGGTCTGCATTGCCGAAGAAGATTCGCAATAAAACACGACCCGTTGCGGCTGCGGATTACTGGAATGCCGGTCTAATACGGCGTTATATTTCTAACCAAATTCTCAATGCGGTTCTCATTGAACGGGAAAATGTCAGTTTGAAAAACACGCCGGTAACGATAATGGTCAGCGAAATGAATGACACGTATTCGCTGATACTGTTTCCCGAAGGCAGCAGGTCGCTGGACGGCACTCTCGGCGATTTCAAAGGCGGACTTTATTATTTATGCAAAAAGCGTCCTGACCTGGAACTGATACCGATATACCTGAATAATATGAACGCTATTTTACCGAAAGGACGGTCGCTGCCGGTGCCGATGTTATCACGTGTCATTTTCGGTCCGCCGATGTGGCTGGAAATGGACGAGCGCAAAGATTCTTTTCTCCGGCGCGCCAGAGATGCCGTTGTCCGGCTGCGGCATTTAGAGGAGTCTTATGAAGAGAACGACATAAAGAGTGAAGAATGACGGCGGCACAATCATTGCTCAAGCCTCGGCACACGGAAGCGGTGTACGGGGGATTTTACGCATCAGCGGTGCCGATGCGGTGAAATGCGTCAAAAAAATTATCCGCTGTCCCGAATTGATTTCCGTTACAAAAATGCCGGTAATTATTGTAACAGAAATAATACTGCCGGACTTTCCGCCGTTTCCCGCCAAATTGTTCTGCTGGGCGGACGGTCATAGTTATACCGGCGGAGAAACCATTGAAATTCATACCGCCGGTTCTCCTGTGCTGCTTAATAAAATAACTGCCGTCATCGTAAACAATGCCGCCGCAGACGGCAGTTATGTCCGATTAGCCGAACCGGGTGAATTCACGATGCGGGCGTTCTTGTCGGGACGCTTGGATTTGACACAAGCCGAAGCTGTACTCGGTGTCATTGAAGCGGCAAACGATGCCGATTTGAAAACGGCACTGAATCAGTTAGCGGGCAACGTTGCCGCACCGCTTTCCGGTGTCTGGTCAATGCTCTTCAACCTGCTTACGGAAATTGAAGCCGGTCTCGACTTTGCCGATGAAGATATTACGTTCGTTGAACCCGGTGCAGTTCGGTCTGTTATAACAGAGGCATTGCAGCACATCGAAAATTTACAGAGGCAGATGCAGTGCCGTGCAGCAGGCAGCGAAAAGCCGCGTGTTGTTTTGGCGGGACTGCCGAACGCAGGTAAAAGTACGTTGTTCAACAAACTTTTGGGGCGGGACGCTGCCATTGTCTCGCCGCTGGCTGGAACGACGCGGGATTATCTCGAAGGCGAAACAACATTCGGCGGCATTGATTGCGTTCTGATTGATACAGCGGGACAGGAATCGCAGCAACTGCCGGAAAACACTGATGCCGGTGTGATTATTTATTGTTACGAAAACAATCCGCTGCCGCCTTCAGGCGGTAATGTGATTCGTTATCAAACGAAACGTGCTGATGAATCGATAGACGTATTGCGGCAGCAGATTGGAGCGTTTCTGTGCCGAACGGAACAGGCGGCGGTGCTGCGTAATACGGCATTGCGCTGCACGGAAGCGGTTATTTTTGCGGCAGAATCGCTTCGGCGGGCATTGGAATTGACAGACGAATCGCTGATAGCGTTAGAGTTGCGCCGGGCGGTGAATCATCTCGGTCTCATCAACGGCACGGTACATACCGAAGACATACTCGACCGCATTTTCAGCCGCTTTTGTATCGGCAAATAACCGCCGCCCATTACTAGACGGCGGTAACACAACAACAAGAAAAGACGCAATGCCGGTATAACGCCGGTATAACGGTTTTTTCTCCGCATCTCTGCGGAAAATTTATCTTTCCGTTATCAAACTGACTTTCTCGACGGACTTTTTCGCAAGGTCGGCGAGGTCGGTTTTGGAGTCCTTCACCGTATTCAACAAACGGAGAAACATCTTGCCCTTGTCGGACAGCGAATACTTAATGTCGCTGCGCAGCCGCCCGCCCTCCGTTGAAAAGAACGGATTACTCGCCGGCTTGTTCTCGCCGTTAATAACCGACCGGCACACCTCCGCAAAGTCTTTGCCGTCGCCGCTTACCGAACCCGCTAACCGTTTCGCTAACTCGTCCGTCGGCAATACCGAAACAAAATCCGGCAACGCCTTCGACTCCTTAATCCAATCTGCCGCAAATAAACCGTACTGCGAATCGGAAGTCATCGCCCAGGGACGGTCGCAGTCCTCAATCACTTTGCCCGTTACTTTGTTCCCTTCGGACATTTCTATTTCGACCGTTTTCTCCTCTTTTTCTGCTGTTTCACCAGCATCTTCGGCTTCTGTTATTGCCGGTTGATTAGGCTTTGGATTCGGATTCGGCGGTGCCAACTTCGGTGCGCCGGGGTCACGGGTCGCCACGTCGACAATGCCCTTCAAGTCATCGGGATTCACCGACGAATCTTCGACCTGAACATATTCACCGTCCTTCTTACCGCGTGAAAGCATCCAACTAAAAATATCGCCCTGCAACATTGCCGGTGTCCACGCATTATGTCCGCAGATACCAAACTCCGACTTCTTCACGTTGCAGCCCGCCGCTTCAGCGCGTTCAAAATTATCCCGCGCCGCATCAATACCGCGGTCATCGGAACTGTATATCGCCCAAATCGGAATCTTCTTTAACTCCGGCGACTTTTGCAACTCTTCGTCGGAAAATGACCGCCAACTGACAAGCGGTACACCTGCGGCAAAGAAATTCGGACGCGCCTCTAACGCCGCCCAAGTGCCTTCGCCGCCGGTACTCAAACCGGAAACCGTGATGCGGTCTGTATCAACCGGATACTTTTTAATCACCTCATCGGTCATCGCCAGCGAATAACCCAGCGGAGAATTTTCAAGCGGTTGGAATGCGATTATCTGAAATCTATCCGCCCCGTCAGGGGTCTCTGACTTTATGATACTTTCTATTAGAGAGGTACCTTCGCCGAAACTTCGTTTCGCCGATTCTCTGAAATTTGCCATCTGTAGTTCCCTGTAAACTTTTCCGAATTCGCTTACCGGATATTTCGTTGTCGATTCGCTTATCTTTTCGATGATTTGAGAATTAACAATGATGCCGCGGTTGCGGATAGACTTGTGCATTTGCTGCGTGGCAGTAACCGTAACTGTCTTTGAAAAGTCCTTGCGGTTACTGTCCAGCATAAACGTTGTTGTGGTCATCGTGTTGTTTGGTCCAATGGAGGACAGTTGTGTATTGTGAGCCGCAACATTTTTCGGCAGCACTATCGCTGTCGAAGAACGTGAAGACCCGCCGCTCCAACCGCAATGATTTCCCGGTGCCTGCGGCACGAGAAGGAAAAAGTCCCGCTCCTTTTTACCGGTAAGGTATGTGATGATATGATGCAAATGCACAAGTTGTGCTGAATTGTCTTCGCCCGCTTCACCGGCACCGTGAAGCCAAAGAATCAGCGGATACTTTTTACCCGGCTCCATTTTTTCAGGAGTGTGCAGCCGATACTTGAGTACAGCATCTTTGTACTTCGATGGACTGTTGTAGGTAATCGACTCTTCTTTGAAGAGCGGCAGCATTGCCGGTGCGATGCGGTTCGTTTTCTGAAATGCCCCGACCGACTGGATGCTGATGGCTTCCAACTGTTCCTGCGTCAGTGTTTTCGGGTCAACGGCAACAATGGCTTCCTCTTTGTCAGGTTTCGGTTCTTCTACCGGCTTTGCGGCATCTTCGGCAGCGGCGGGCGTTGCCGGTTTGTCTGCTTCTTTTGCCGCTTCGGCAATCAAGCGGGTGTAAATTAGTGCCGTTGCAATAAACAGCGCACAGGCTGACAGGAAAAGCAACTTTTTCATAACAAGTATCCTTTGGTTTGAGAAACAATTTGGACTAATATGGTCAGTATCATTTTTTCGCCGTATTTGTCTGACTGTATTGAAATATATCATACAGTCAGACAGAGTCAAGTACCCCACACACAGATTTTCAAACCGATTGTTCAGACATTGTACCTTATCCCGCGCAAGCAAAATTGCTTGCGTTTGCTGGAACCGTTATAGATTGTTATGAAAGTGTCATCGAACCGCTGATTGGATGTCGCGAACCTCGCCGTCGAAACCGTTGCAGAAAATTATGGCTCTAGACAGCCTTTTATGTATTTTTTAGTCATTTTTTGACGATGTTGTAAGATGTCCTTTTTGGTGTCTTACAACAGCGGCTCTGAACGCTGCAATGGACATTCGGCAAGGAGCATCTTTATCGTCTATCGATGGTGTAATCACCTTTAAGGTCTTGCCAGACAAGCGGCTGACGCTGACGGGATTCAACACGCAGCGCAGCCTCGCCGTTGCGGAATATCCTTACCGTACCGCTCGATTGGCTAATCGCTACCGCAATCGCCGATGTCACTCTACTAATCGCCGCAGCAGCAAAATGCCGCGCACCCAACTTCGGCAACTGGGACACCGTTTACCAACGCTTCCGGCGGTGGACAACAAAAGGAGTTTTCGAACGTATTGAGAATTATTTGCAGTCGCAAGTAATTGAAACAAAAGGCGTTACGGAATTAGCGATGGACAGTACCTATATCAAAGTGTATGCTTATGGAACGGGGACACCTAAAAAAAGGGGCCCCAATCTATCGGCACAAGCCGGGGAGGCAACACGACAAAGATTCACGTGGTCGCAGCCGATGCATCTTTGCCGATAGTTCGCAGTCTCTCGCCGGGTTCTGCGGCAGACGACCCCGAAGGACAGAAGTTGATGGAGGCAGCACCGCAGGATATTTGTAACGGAAAGCCTTTGTTGATGGACAAGGCGTATGAAGGTAACGCCTGCCGCAAAAATGCGCAAAAGTTGGGAATGAAGCGGTTCCTCCAAAGAAAAATCGTAAATGGAAGTGGAGGTATGATAAGGGGTTGTACAAACACCGCAACATAGTCATTAGCATCTCTTGCGGACAAAACTTGTCTGTGCTATCCTCAACAGAGAATTGACAATATAGGTTACGGAACAAGTCTAATGAATAATGAATAATGCGGGAAAACGGATACCCTGCCGCTTCATTTTCCATTCTTCATTCTTCAT
>JAITQJ010000053.1 GCA_031288955.1 Planctomycetaceae bacterium
GGTAGAATCGGCTTCACGTTAGTCGAACTTCTCGTCGTCATTGCCATCATCGGCATACTTGTTGCCCTACTCTTGCCTGCTGTGCAGGCTGCCCGCGAAGCCGCAAGGCGAATGCAATGTACGAATAACCTCAAGCAACTCGGACTCGCCGTTCACAACTTTCACGATGCCCGAAACGGACTGCCGCCTGTCAGTATCCACGCTGCCAATGTCGGTGTCCTCTGCCTCCTCTATCCCTATATCGAACAGGGCGCACTCTACGATGTGCTGCACACTCCCCGCGGAACAACCGTCAGCAATATCGGTACCGCCGTGTATGGCGGAGGCGGCACTTTGGCAGACGGAGGACACGGTTTAATGGCACTGCCCAACAACTGCGAAGCCGAAACCTGGTGGCTCTTTCTGCCTGACGACATCAAAACGTCTTTCGGCAGTATTCCGGCATTTACCTGTCCTTCACGAGGCGGTCCCGGCTTCCTCGACCTGACACCGGCACTGTCAATCTCCGGGGCTAATGCCGGCTCAAACTGCGGACCCATCTCCGCTTATATTGCCGTAGTGACAAAAAAATTGAGCGGCAGCGGAGGTACCTTCGTTATGCCGGGCGGAGGGGCTGGACCGTCCAATGTTCCCTATACACGAAACGATTATTTCGCCAGATGGCAGGACTTTCTTGTCCCCGGTTGGAATGGACCGGCGACCGTCGGTTTTTTCGGTGCTGGCGTTACAACGTTGTACTCTCACGGTGTTGAGAGTTTTGACTCTCCGTTGCGAGCCTGCGAATTACTGTTCTTATCCTCATACAACAACAATCCTGTGAGTATTTCCGATGCTGCTGTAACCCCCTCTGGCTACACAAATAGGTTAGGTTCCGCCGGTCTTGCAACGCAGGGCTACGTGTCCGGTTGGGCAGTTCGGGACAGTTTCGCCTATTGGGCGGACGGAGCATCGAACCAAATCGTTTTCGGGGAGAAAAACGTGCCGTCCTTCGCGTTGACCTCTTGCGATAACATCGGCGACCCGGAAAACTGCTACCGCTCCTGGCAGGGGACGTATGGTATGGGGGGCTGGCTATATAACAATGCGGCTGTAAGCCGCTTCGCAGGTACCGCCCGGTTGATTGGACCGGACACCGCCTTGGCATCGGGACCGACTGATAGCCGCGTTGTTTCCTCGGCACCGGCGACCCTTAGGGTTGCAGGTCATCCGGCTTATACGGAATTGTCTCTCACGAGCGGCGAGGACTACGGCTTTGGTTCCGCTCACACCGGCGGGCTTAACTGGCTCCTTGGCGACGGTTCCGTTCATTCGACGAGCAGCACCGTTAATATCCGCGATGTTCTGTATCCGCTTTGCTGTGCCTCTGACGGTGTAGCGGCGCAGTTGCCGTAGTTTTTTTCAAACTGAAAATTGACAATGGAAAATGGAAAATTATTTTTCGTTGTCAATTTTTCATCATTCATTATTCATTTTTCATTCAACTAACGATGAAACATTTTATTGCAATTACACTGTTATTGCTCGCTGCCGGTTGTTCGGGCGGGATTAAGATTTCGGGAACGGTTACGTACGAAGAGGACGGTTCGCCGGTGAAGTCGGGGACTGTTACTTTCAGCGGTACGCAGGGAAATTTTACCGGCGTTATCACGAACGGCAAATATGCGACGGGCAATGTCAGGTCTGTCGGCGGCATACCGGAAGGCAGTTATAAGGTATTTTTCAGCGGCATTGCGGATGCGGAATATACCAAGGTTGACAAAGGCGGTGTGATGGACTGGGAGACGAAAGTTACCTACCTGATAACGCCGGAATACACCTCGGCGGCGACAACGCCGATTTCGTTTGACGTTGTCAAAGGCGGAGCGAAGACGTTCGATATTAAGGTGAGAAAACCGCCGGATGCAGCGGCAGCGAAGTAAATCGGGGGATAACATCATCGGAGGGCGTACGCCCTCCCCCGCTTTTGTGCTATCGTTTTTTTCAACCACGAAAAGGGATAAATAATGAACAGTTAAGAATGAATGATGAATAATGAGAGAAAACGGATACCTCAATGGTATTAACGTGTGTCCCCATTATTCATTGTTCATCATTCATTATTCATTATTCATCAAGCACGAAGGACACGAAAAAGATATTAAAAAAAGAATTCTTTCGTGCTTTTTGTGTCTTTCGCGGTCAAAAATTATCAGGGGGGAATTGACAGATGCCTTTGTAAAGTGTAAAGTTAACGCTTGACGAACAAAACCCGCTGGGGTTGTGATGACACCTTATTCTTTTACTCCTGCTATGTCCGGTTCTGAAGATATTGCTGAAAAACTGAAAAATGCCCTCGCACAGTGCGATGAAACTGATACGATGGCAGCCGTAGAACAACTTCTCGCCGGCGGAATGACTGCCGATAAAGTCGTTGCCGTTTGTAACCAAGGTATGGGACTTCTCGGCGAACGTTTCGACAGCGGCGAAGCCTTTGTGCCGGACTTGATGTTCGGCGGTGCCATTATGAAAAAAGCAATGGCGAAACTCGAACCGCTGCTGCCGAAAGATGCCGCCGCCAGTGCCGGTAAAACGCTCGTCATCGGTACCGTACAGCACGACGTTCACGACATCGGCAAAGATATTACCGCAATGGTGTTTCGCGGCAACGGCTTCAACGTCATTGATTTGGGTGTCAACGTGAAACCGGAGGCTTTTGTTGAAGCAATTAAAAAACATTCGCCGGAATTCGTCGGTATGAGCGTTTTGCTGACAACGTGTTACCGGTCTGTAACAGAAACGATGGACTTGATTCGCGCCTCCGGTTTGCGGGACAAAGTCAAGATTTGCATCGGCGGAGCCGCCGCCAGCGCATTAGTTGCCGAAAAAAGCGGTATCGACTTTTACGGCGAAACTGCCGTTGACGGAGTGAATTGGAGTAAAGCAAACTAACTGCCGTCTGATGAAATTAACGTTCAGCGAAGCATTGCAGCAGTCAACGCCGGCTTTTCCTGTTGGTGTTGAAGTTGTTACAACACGGGGCATTGATGCGGGACAAATGTGCCGCTTCGCACAGGATTTGCTCCGGGACGACCGGATTGGCTGGATTTCCGTTACCGATAATCCGGGCGGTAATCCGATGCTGCCGCCCGATTATCTTGCCGGTCAACTTGCGGACTCTGCAAAAAATACCGTCGTGCATTTGACGTGCAAAGACAATAACCGCCTCGCTTTGGAATCGCAACTTTGGCGTTATGCGGCGGAAGGTTTTTGTAACATTTTAGCCTTGTCCGGCGATTTACCGGCAGCAGGCTATCCGAAATGCGGAGCAAGCGTCTTTGACTTTGATTCCGCTGCGCTGTTGGCGATGATGCGGGATATGAATGCCGGTCTCAAAGTGCCGGGCAGACGGGGCAATATCGAAACGCTGCCGGAAACTTCGTTCTTTGCCGGATGTACCGTATCGCCGTTTAAGAAAAACGAAAACGAACTTGTACCGCAATACGCTAAACTGCTCAAAAAAGTTCGTGCCGGTGCCGGCTGGGTTATTCCGCAACTCGGTTACGATATGCGGAAGTTTGCCGAAATCAAGCGGCTGCTGCAATTAAACAACGTCAACATTCCGCTTATCGGCAACGTTTATGTGCTGACAAAAACGGCTGCCAAAATGTTCAACAGCGGACGATTGGCAGGCTGCGTTGTAAGCGGTTCGCTGCTGGCGGAAATCGAAAAATATGCTGCCGGTGCGGATAAAGGTAAAACGTTTTTTCAGGAGTTGGCGGCAAAGCAACTGGCGGTCTTTCAGGGACTTGGCTTTTCGGCAGGCTATCTCGGCGGCGTTGCTAAACCCGAAGACGTTTTTGCTATCATTGAAAAGTTGAAACAATTCGCTGCCGATGATTGGAAAATGTTTTATAAGGAAATACGGTATCCGCAACAAGATGAGTTTTATTATTACGATGAAAACGTTTTAACGGCAGCGCAGCCCGTCCCAACGCTTCGGAAACGTACCCGCAATGTCAATCTGTTCTATCGGTTTTCCCGATGTGTTCACGCTTTGGCGTTCAATCGGGGACATCAGTTGTATCCGCTGATGAAACGGATTTTTGCGTTTTGGGAGCAAAAGCATTGTGTCTGCAAGACGTGTATGAAAACGGTGCATCGCATTGAGGAAATGTCGAAACATATCTTGTACGGCTGTAAGGACTGCGGCGACTGTGCCTTGCCGGATACGGCATATCTTTGTCCGATGTCGCAGTGCAGTAAAAATATGCGTAACGGACCGTGCGGCGGTTCACTCCATAGCCGCTGCGAGGCGGACGACAAAGACTGCATTTGGACAATCGCTTATGACCGCTTAAAGTATTTCGGCGATTGGGAGGCGTTTTGTAACACCGATGTTTCGTGTGCCGATGCAGCACTGCAAGGCACAAGTTCCTGGGCAAACTTGTACGCCGACAGAGACCATAGTGCCGTTAAAAAATAGCGGCAAGTGGCTTGTGGTGAGTAAATACCGGAGCGAAACTCAACACTCGCCACTAACCACTCGTCACTAAATAATCGTTTGTTTGTTTTTTGCGAAACAAATTCATACCGGATTTGGCAATCACCGTTTCGTTCTGTTGCGCCATTTGAGAAAGTACCAAACCAGCAGGAGAACAAAAAAGGCGCAGACTGAAATTTGACCGAACGTCTCGTTCGGCTTCTTTTTTGTTTCCTCTGTCGGCAAGTCGGGATTCCAAATCGGACAGCGTCCAATCAGCAGCGGTGCGTAATGCTGACCGCCGGCAGTATCGTAAATCCAAAGTTTATACGGCACAGCGGCAACCGCCATATTGACCGCAAAGTCCGAAGCGTCGCCCGTCGTCATTCTTTCCGGCAGCGAACTGACGCAAACAACAACGGGATTGCCCTGCGACTCGTCTGTGAAAAGATAGATTTGATAATACTTTTCGAGACCCAAAACCGCCCGGACGTTTTCGTCTGTGATTTTTGTTTCAATAATTCGTTTTGCTGTTCCGAAGAGCAGTACCGGTGTTCCCCGCACCGCCGCCGGATTGTTAAATAAATCGGTCTGCGGTATTTTATTGCTGCGTGCTTCCCGCTCCAATGTTCCCGGCAATGTTTTCGCAAGGCATTGCAGCAGTCCGTAGAACGGTTCGTTGTCGTTTTCGGTTAACTTGAAAGCGGTGCGTTTTGTTTCATCATCGAGAGCGTCAATTTCTGTAACACGTTTGACGGGAACTTTATCGAAAGAACCAACATCGAAGTTCAGATTGCCGAGAAACGTGTTGGGATACCAGCGGATTGCCGGTGTTATGAAAACGGCTTTATTGTTTTTTCGTAACAGTAATCCGGTGAACCGGCAGCGTTCGGACATTGTTTTGTCCATCTGCCAAGCCGCCGGCACGGACGGCGTGATGACTTCGGCTTCGCTGCCGTCCTGCAATTTGACTTTACAGCGAAAGGCGTTAGGTTTTCCGGCAAACGGAGCAGCGTGAATGACGGCGGCATTGGTTTGATACAGATTACCGGCAGCGGCGGTATCCTTTTGGTAGTCCGTTTGATTTTCGGCAATAAAGCGTTTCGGCACCGTTTTCTCTAATTGGTGCATCAAGGCGATAGCGGCATCGGCTTGTGTTTCGAGCGGAACGGCAGTATCCGTTAGTGATTGCCAATCGGCATCATTGTTTTGCAAAAGCGTTTTTGCCAGTGTATTCTCCGAAACATCGGCGGCAAAGACGGCAAGGAAAAATAAAATAACGAACATTTATGACGTTTATTTTGTGTAACGTATTTCACAAATTGGCACTGTACGGCAGACGAAGACCGGTATATTCACCTTCTATCAAACGTTATAACAGCAGAACACTTTTTTAGAAAGAGGGGCGTTTCGTCTTATCGCCGTCTTACGACGGCGGCTCTGAT
>JAITQJ010000062.1 GCA_031288955.1 Planctomycetaceae bacterium
ACATCGAAGACGGCACTGCGTTCTTCTTTGTTGCGTCCGAGAACGGCAGGATTACGGAACGATAATTTCGTAATCTGATGGTGTTCCGGCAGCAGCGTATTCAGGAAATCAATGAGCAAATCCTTATTCGCTTCTTCGCCGAATAACTTCTTGAAACCAAAATCGGTGTAAGGATTAATATAGCGGGACATTACAAACTCCGTTATACTCTGCCGCCGGCAATGGCGGGAATCAGCATTAACGTGTCGCCGGATTTAACAGCCGTTGCGGTTCCGTCGGCACTGCGGATGTCTTCGTCGTTCAGATAAACGTTGACGAAACTGCGCAATTTATCATCGTCGCCGAAAAGATGCCGCTGCAAATCGGCGTATTTTTCCGTCAGTTGACGAAGTGCCTCGTCCACCGTCGCCGCCTCAACCTGAACATCAGACAAACCATCGGTAAAGGCACGTAATGCGGTCGGAAGTTGAATCGTTATCATTGAATTTGCTCCTCGTTAAACATACTTCGGTCGTTTTGCAATTCCCAACTGGTCATCTTATCAGGCTGTCCGCCGGCAACGGATACAATGACGTATGAATACACCGGCAAAGCGTGTTCCAAATCGTAGCGCGACGGTGCTGACGGATGGTCGGGATGCGAATGATAGAATCCTACCACATCGCAGTTGGCTTTTCTAGCCGTCTTTTCGCAAAACATAAATTCCTGCGGCGTAATTAAAAACCGGTTATGCTTCGCAGAATCTTCCCGCTGATTGGAAATCGGCAAAATGTCCCGGACGGTTTTGCTGCCGTTGTCAAAATGTCCGAGTATTGCTCCGCAGCACTCGTTCGGGTACTCCGCCGCTGCGTGTGCATTGACAGCATCTTTCTGTTGTTGGGTTATGTAAAGCATCGTTTTAATTGTCAATTTTGATGTACTGATACTGACCGTCATTTTGCTTGGCGAGGTTTTGAAGTGATTCGGACGGCAAATCCGTCAACGACTCCTGACCGAACTGAATAACATTGATTTGCGTTTTCGACCGGTTCGCTTTACGGATTTCGTTTAACTCCGGCTGCGTTAAATCGTCTTGCCGTTCACCGTCCGTTAGAAAAAAGATAACTTCGGGACGATACCGCAATGCTTCCACAAGCGGTTCCCAATGCCGTGTTCCGCCTTCCGGCATAATACCGGAAATAAAATGCCGGACATTCTGCTTTGCTGTTTCCGTTGCAAAGACCAAGCCTGTTCCGTTGGCGGCGGTACTAGACCAGGTGATGATTTCGCTGCGCCCGCTATAAAACAAAACGTTAAACTGATATGTTTCTTTAAGCGAAGCAATGCTTTGGAGCAATTCCTGTTTCGCTTTCGTCATTCGCAAACCGTTCATACTTCCGCTCCGGTCGAAGACATAAAAAAACCGGGTGCCTTTACCGGCGGTATCAAAGAGTCTGACAGAATTTGCGCCGCCCGCATCAGCATTGCCGGTGTCTGTAGCATTGGTGCCGGAACTTATTCCTGTGCCGCCGGGATTTGCGTCAGGCAGCGGTAAATCGGCAGCAATGCCGTTGCCGGACAACGCAGGGGGCAAAGAGTCTGATACGATAACCTCTGCATTTGCCTCTGCTTCTTCTGAACTATTTGAATCATTTGCGGTCTCGTTCGGCGTTTTAATAATGATACCGCCGGCGGCGAAGCGTTCGCCGGGAACTGACGGCGGTGTCCGCACCGCCGAGCATTGCCAAAGAATAAACAATGCGGCAGCCAAATGAAACAGACTCGAACCAAATATACTGCGAAAACGGAAATCCATCGGTACCCGCAACGCTTGCGGTATTGTTAAATTTTGGTCGGACGGTTAAAATGACTGATATGTTTCGGGAACGTTGTTATTGTAACAAAATTTCCCGCAGCAACAAAGAGCAGTTTATTACACTTCGTCAATTACAAGTATGGGCAGCATCACCGGTACCGTCTTAACGTTATTGTATATCATTTATCTGATAAGCCGAGCCGTTGCGGGAAAAAAGGACGAATCGCAACAGCCGCCGGTTATTATTCTGGACGAACCCGTCCGCAGCAAAAGGCACGCCGGAAAAAAGAATGTAGAAGGAATTGTGAAGAGCGAAGAGTCTCTGCTTAACGGCGAAAGCACTGTTCGGTCTCACAGCGGTTTTACCGGTACGTCTTCGTCTTCATTCCTCACTCACCGCACTTCATTAGATACACCTTCCTCACTCTTGCCCCTTTCACTCGAAAGTGTTTCGGCACTCCCCGTCAAGGCTGAACCGAGTTTGGGTTCCCTGACGGGCATTTATGATTCAGCGGCACCGGAAGTTCAGGGAACAACAGTACCGTCGGTAAATCTGTTTCATTTCCTGACAACTCCCGAAAGTGTCCGCCACGCCGTCGTGTTATCCGAAATTCTGGGACAACCGAAGGGCATACAGCATTAAGGTTCGCCGACAAATGACCGGAGAATACGGGAACGCAGCGGACTCTGCAATTTGCGTACCACCGTTGTTTCGATTTGCCGGATACGTTCTCTCGACAACGAATACTTTTTACCGACATCGTCAAGCGTATGCGGTGTGCCGTCCCGCAAGCCGTAGCGGTCTTGAATCACGTTGCGTTCAATGTCCGCCAGTTCGCTTAAGACATCGAAGATTTTGTCCCGCAGCGATTCGCCGATAACATTCCTTTCAGGGGAAACCGCACTGGTATCTTCAATCAAATCTGCATACGACTGGTCGTTTTGCGGGTCGAGCGGAATGTCCAGCGAAACCGGATTTGCTCCGTACTGCAATACCCGCGAAAGTTCCCGCAGCGGAATGTTACAGGCATCGGCGATTTCTGTCATTGTCGGGTCAACGCCGGTTTCCGTTCTGAAAAACTTCGCTACTCTGGTGACGCGGGACAGAGTCTCCTGCAAATGCACGGGCAAACGAATCGTTCGGCCATCTTCGGCAATCGACTTCAGAATCGCCTGCCGAATCCAGAACGTAGCATACGTTGAAAAACGTAATTTCCGTTTCCGTTCAAAACGGTCAATCGCCCGCAGCAAACCGAGGTTGCCTTCCTGTATCAGGTCCAGAAAGGCTAATCCGTCGTAGCGGTAATGCTTGGCGATAGAAATCACGAGCCGCAAATTGGCAGTTGAGAACCAGTTTTTGACATCTTCGTATTTCTGTTTCGCCGCATTAAGGCGTTGGATAAACCGCTGGAGTGTTTTCGGTGTTTCCAAAAAGGTATTCTGCAAAAACCGAAGACGCTTTTTCGCCGACCGGTTGTCTTTTTCCGGCTGCGTCTGTATCTGCGTTTGCAGATTCTGCATTACCCGCAACATACGTTCGAGCGGCGGTATCTTCGGCAAAATCAATTTTATTTGCAGATGCAGTTCGTCAATGAGACGTACGGCTCTGCGGCGGCGCATCGTAATGCGGTGCCAATGTTTACGTTTGTCGTTCAAAGACACCGGCTTACTTAACATTTTGCGAAAACTCGCCTTGTTGCGCCGCCGGATTTGCGAGAGCGTATCCAAATGCTGCCGGACGATGAGCCGAATGGACTCGACTCCCTTTTTATCCGTACTCGGCAGCGTCAGGCATCGGCTCAAATTACGTTTTCCGGCAAGGATTTGCCGTAAAATTTGCATTACCTTGGCGATAACGTAATCAGAAGTGCAGGCGTTGCGGTAATACCGGCACCGGGTATTTTCGATTTCCATCGTACCGGCTTGTTCTTCCTGGTACGAGAGCAGCGGATACTGCTGCGTGTCGCTAAAGTAAAGGCGGACAGCGTCGGCATTGAGAACGTCATCGCCATCTTCGTAACCGGCATCCGTCGCCCAAACCTGGTTGTCTAAAAGGCTAAAATCGTTCATCTGAATCTCCTTTACGTTAAAGGTGTGAGGACACATTTTTTGGTGTGTCCATAGAGGTAGTAATATGCAACAGCCATACCTTTCGCATAAAAAACCGTGAAAATTTGATAAAGCGTTATTGTTATTGAAGTTATATCTTCTTTCACAGTTTGGTGATTTTTACGTCGGGCAAAAAAATGTATTATTTTGCAAAAATCAGGTGTATTTTTATGCACAGCGTTGCAAAATAATGCACCATTTGAGGCGAGAATAAAAGCAAAAAAGAGCGAAATAAGGCAAAAAAATGCAAACGAATTCTCGCCGCCAGCCGCTTTTTTTTTTTTTTTTGTTTTGACGTGTTAGTTAACTGCCGAAATTTGGTCAAAAAAGTTATAGCAGTTTTTCGATTTCTTTGCGGGAAAAGTTTGTTGCGGCGGCAATTTCGCTAATTGGAATTTTCATACCCAATAAATATCGGGCAATTTCGACGGCTCGTCTGGCTTCGCCTTCCGCTATTCCTTCCGCTCTGCCTTTTTTAATTGATGCGGAAATGTCCATCCGCAGCATTTCCTGCTTCTCTGCTAACATTCGGGTTCGCTCATCAACAGATAACTTTTTCAGAATTCCTACTGCCTTGCCAATCATCGGGTTATGCGACGCTAACATTTCCAGTTCCTCCTCTTTCTTCGTTTTGAAAAATTGTAACCAATCGTAAAGTTTCGACTTATCTTTGCGTTTCGGTAATTTCGGCAGTTCTAACGTGTTCACCTCAATCAAATCGGAAAACTCCGATTCGTGCTTTCGGTCATACAAGCGGAAAACGTGGTGATATGCCGGATTCTTCGGAATCAATTCAAAATCTGTTATCACGACGCTGATGACCCGCTTGATAACCGCATAATCATATCCTTCGCCGATTTGTTCGGTTACCATTTTGGCGAGGTAAAATATCAGCCGCTCCCGCATCGGTGCCGTCGGTGCAACCTGAATTTCAACGTCAATGACTTTGCCGGTCGTGGTGTGAATCTTTACGTCGAGTATGCCGAGTTTATCATCCAGCCAATCGGCTTTCAAATGCGG
>JAITQJ010000091.1 GCA_031288955.1 Planctomycetaceae bacterium
CTAGTTTTTGTACGGCGTGTTACCGGCTCGGACGCACCGGCGAAGTTTTTATGGAATATGCCAAGCCGGGGTTCATTCAAAATATGTGTACGCCGAATGCCTTGACGACGCTGCAAGAATATCTGGCGGATTTCGCTTCGCCGGAAACGCGCACGGTCGGTGAGCGGGTACTGCAAGAGGCGTTGCGTCAACTGCCGGAAGGCGAACGGCGTTTGGACATTCTTGACCGCATTGAACGCATCCGCAACACAGACGAAAGAGATTTGTACTTTTGACAGGCTGCATTGAAAAACAATGAAATGATATGGCAGAGTCTCCGCTTATAATTTTGGTCGTTGACGATGAAGTCAATCACGCTGATGCCGTTGCCGGTTCGCTTGAGAAACTTGGTGCCGTTTGTATTACCGTCAACTCCCTTAAAGAGGCACTCGAAAAAATAAAAATCAAATACTTCGATGTCGTCATCACTGACCTGATGCTCGAACGGCTCGACGGCGGAATCGAAGTCCTCAAAGCCGCGAAAAAAACCGCCCCCGAAACCGAAGTTATCGTCATCACCGCGAACAACTCTGTCGAAATTGCTGTCGGGGCAATGCAACTCGGTGCCTTCAATTATCTGCAAAAACCGCTCGACTTAAAACAACTGCGTACCATTGTCGAACGCGCCGCTGAAAGTTCTAAACTCCGCCGTATCAACAGGGACTTGGAACGCCGCCTTGATGAAAAATTCGGCTTTTCCGGCGTTCTCGGCAATTCGCCGCAAATGCTTGCCGCCGTTGAACGTCTGCAACGGGTTGCTCCAACCGATGCCGCCGTTTTGATACAGGGTGAAACCGGTACCGGTAAAGAATTATTCGCTCAATCGCTGCACCAGAACAGTCTGCGGAAAACGAAGCCTTTCGTTGCGCTGAATTGCGGTGCCTTAAGTGAAAGTATTTTGGAAAGCGAATTGTTCGGACACACAAAAGGGGCGTTTACCGGTGCAACAGATGACCGGCTCGGCAAATTTGAATATGCTAACGGCGGAACGATGTTCCTTGATGAAGTCGGCGATATGCCGATGCCGACGCAAATCAAACTGCTGCGTGTGCTGGAAAACGGCGAAATAACACGTGTCGGGGCGAATGAAACAAAAAAAGTTAACGTGCGGATTATTTCGGCGACGAACCGGAATTTAGTTGAAGCCGTTGCGGCAGGAACGTTCCGTGAAGACCTGTATCACCGTTTGAAAGTTGTAACGATTCGGATACCGCCGCTGCGGGAACGGGCGGCGGATATACCGGTTTTACTCGACCATTTTGTACGGTATTTTGCGGCAAAGTACGGCAAGACGATTAAAGGAATTGCCCCGCCGGCGCGGAAAATTTTGTTCAACTTTGATTGGACGGGCAATGTCCGCCAACTGCGGAATGTTACAGAAAGTATGGTCGTTGTCGATTATGACGGACTGATTGATATGGACGACTTGCCGGAAGAAATCGGCGGGATATTGATTTTGCCGGCTGCACGGAAACAAACGGTGTATGCTTTGAGGGACGAAACAACGCAAGCGTCATCGCTGCGTGAATTGGTTGGTAAGCCGTTGGAGGAAATAGAACGTTTGTTTATCACGGAAACACTTAATGCAGCGGACGGCAACCGCGAGGAAGCGGCGAAAATGCTCAATATCGGCGAACGCACTCTGTACCGCAAAATCAAAGATTACGGCGGTTAATACTGTCCGCTTTTTGTTGTGCGCAGCAGGACAATTTAGTTTGTGTGGACACAACCTGATGTTTTCAGGCTGATTTAATACCGGTGAATCTTTTTCAGAAACCAGAAACCAGCGAGAAATATGCCGAGGTTCGCTAACCAAACAACCGTCGGCGGTAAATTGCCGCTCTTTGCCTGGTCTAAACCGAACATCAATAACGGGTAATACAATAACAGTATCGGTACAAAACACGCAAAGAAACTTGAAAAGAAATCCGGCTTCCGCATCCAAACCGCCAGCGGCGCACCCAGCCAAACAAAACAAAAACAACTGAATCCCGTCGCCCAGCGGCGATACGGCTCAACATTCAAGCGGTTCATCGACGTATTCAAACTCGTCATTATCCTTTCCGCATTGATCACTTCCGCCGAATTCCAATTATCCGGCGAACCTAATGCCGAAGCGAAAATCCGATGAGCAGCAATCGTCCGCCGCTGCGATTCAATACTCGTTTGCGACTCCTCCAACTTTTCCGGTATAGCGGCAAGTGCCATTACCGACGGACGGGAATCCTGCGTACTGGTCGATATAATTTCACCCAGCGGTATTGTAACATCACGCCGCTGACTCGCCATTCGGAAAGCACCTTTTTCCCCGATAACTTTAATGTCAACAAGATTCACCGACATTGTTTCCTGATTAAAATCGATATTGATTTCTGCCGTTTCGGCTTCAATCGTTGCCGACTCCTTTTTCAGAATAATCGTCGGATGAATCAATTTTTTATTCTCGACACCGCGCACCATAATCGTAATATCTTTGTTGCCGGTTTCAAAACGGTGTTCTCTTTTCAGTTGTTCAAGGAGTATATCCTCCGCCCCTTTATAAATGACCATCGCGGCACCCGTGCGTCCCCAAGTAACCGCCATTTCGTTGACCCACACGGCAAAAATGCTTATCAAAATGCTGATAAACCAAATCGGCAGCAGAATCTTTTTCGGCGGAATGCCGAGCGATTTCATTGCGGTTATTTCATTATTCCCCGACATTTTGGCGAAAAATGCCGTTACGGCAAGCAGCAGTGTTACCGGCAGCGAAATGCGGGACATTTCGACGACAACGTACGGCACGAGTTGAATAACGTGCGCAAGCGGTACGTGATTCTGTACTGCCTCTTTGACGAGACCGATAATTATCAGCACGCTGGTCAAAGCCGCCAAAGAGCCGAGAAAGACTGTTCCCAATTCGCGGAAAATGTATCGGTTAATTATTTTCATTCTTAAAATACCACGCCTGTTTTCAAATACATTACGTTGGGGGCTTTATTTATGCGCTGTCCGTTCGAGTACAGTTCTCTGGAAAAACTGCCGCCGCCTTCAATGTAACCGGCAATCTTTTGAGGTGTAAGAAATTCCAAACCCGAACCCAAACGAATATCGTTGTAATCTGTTGCTCCAATGCCGCGAATATCCCAGGTATCACCGCAGTAATCCGCACTAACATAGCCGGAAATATCCGCACGAGGTCCCTTCCAAAGCCGCTTCGTGATTTTCGGATTCGGAAACACAAGGCGAAGCGTCCAATCGTCTGCCGGCGTATAAATCAGACCGCCTGTCGGCAATAAACGGATACGTTCTCTGCCGAGATACAGTACACCGGCGATAATTTGCATCTGCGGCGAAATCCGTATCGCCGCTTCGAGGTCGCCGTTGAACCGCAATGCTTCGGAAGTTACTTTATGATAATCGGAAAAGATACCGAGTTGTCCCCAAGCCTTCAAACCCAAAACGCTGTTAAACTGCGGTTCGGTACCGAATTTCAAGTATGCTCCGAAAGCGTTGGCAGACATATCCGGCGGACCAACGGGACCGTCAAACCAAAACAGACTCGCTCCCGGCGCGACGTAAAACCAACCGGTACCCGATGCGGTTCCGCCGTTGTTCGGAATAAACCGGCACGGAAACGCCAGCCGCATTTGTAAATCAATCTGACCAAGTCCGAAGGCGTTGGATTTTTTTCCGCCGGGCAAAAACAAAAAATCGGCAGACGTTGCCTCCCGAAACCGGCGCAGTGCCTGTGCGGTGTTCGGAGCGAATTTGTCGAAAGTATTGAGCGACGATGAAGAGGCGGGGGTTATATTTCCTGCTTCTCTAGCGGCAGATGGAAACCAGGACGTTGACATTGGTGCAGCGTACGGGTCAAATGCCGGCAGTACCGGTGCGGCGGTCATCGGCGGAGCGATTGCGGCGGCTGCCGGAGTTTGCCCCGCGCTGATTGCCGGTATTGCTGCCTGGGCAACGTAAATGGGCGAGAAGTCTGCCTGTTCAGCCGCAATGCCGGCAGCGGACGTATACGTATCAATGGAACCATAATACATCGGCGCAGGCGTTTGAGCGCGGAGCATTGGTGTAGAGTCCCAACACGGCGTACACAACACGAGAACGGCAATACAGATAAAACGCTGCGGCACGAAGTTACCCTTTCGTTCCGAAGTGTAACGTTTAGCAAAAACGAAGGCAAGAGGAATTAGTCTTCACTTTTCACTCCCTTGCGGTTATGCTTTTTCAAAGCGTGCTTCGTTTTGGATTCTAAACGGCGGCGGACGGAACTTTTTGTCGGACGTGTTGGAATACGCCGTTTCGGTTCCGGCAGGACAGCAAGAATCAACGCCCGCAGTTTTTCAAGACAATCGGTTTTGTTTTTCAACTGGTCGCGTGTCCGCTGACTGGTAATCATAATTTCGCCGCCGGCGGTGATAAAACGGGGAAAACGCTGGCGGAACCGCTGCAAAACAGATTCGGGCAGCGGACAACCGCCGTGTTGCGGCTTCCACCGCAATACGGCTTTGCTGGCGACTTTATTGACGTTCTGTCCGCCGGGTCCCGAACTACGGACGAATGAAAACGCTATTTCGTCAAGCGGTATCTGAATGTACCGGGTTACCGTTAGCAATTTTTTGATAATGACTCAACGAAATATCGGTTTTTTCATAACGCAGCAGAGTCCCTGTTCCGAAGCGGATGGAGAGGGATTCGAACCCACGGTACGCGATTAACGTACACCGGTTTTCAAGACCGGTACCATAAACCACTCGGACATCCATCCTACCAGTTCAATGAATTTACCAGTTTTCGGCAAGGATTTCAAACCACGCCTGCGTTTTTTTGCAGGCGGGGCAAACGCCCGGTGCCGACGGTGCTGATGCAACGTATCCGCAGTTGCGGCAACGCCATATCACATTGTCCCGCTTGAACAGGTCGCCCGCCTTCAAGTGTCCGAGAAATGCCAAATACCGTTTCTCGTGCTGTTTTTCGCTGACGATAATCGCCTTGAACGTACGGGAAACATCGGTAAAGCCTTCTTCCTGTGCCGTTTTGGCGAATCCGGGATAAAGAATTTCCCATTCTTCGTGTTCTCCGCCCGCCGCTTCGGTCAGGTTTTCTTCGGTTGTACCGATTTTTCCTGCCGGATACGTTGCGGTAATTTCCAGCGGACCGCCTTCAAGGTACTGGAAAAACTGCTGGGCGTGAACCCGCTCCTGTTCAGCCGTTTCGAGAAAGGCGGCGGCGATGTGTTCGTAACCTTCTTCACTGGCTTTGTCGGAAAATATCGTGTATCTTCCCCGTGCCTGAGATTCGCCTGCAAAGGCTTTCAAAAGGTTCTTTTCCGTCTTTGTTCCTTTTATGGACATTTTCGTTCTCCTTTCTGTTTGAGTTTCTTGGGCAGACGCTTGCATCGCAGCAACATCGGCGAGCAACGAAACGGTTGCCAAACCGGCTGTGGAGTGCCGCAAAAAATCGCGTCGCGTCGAATCAGTTGTGTGTTTCATAGACATTCGTGATAAAAGAATGTTTTGACGCGGTAAAAGTTTAATAAATAAAACTTTACCTATTTCCTAACGCTATTGTACATAATGATTACCGGCTGTCAACTCCCCACGGAGTTCAATGCCGGTTTTTACCGTTACCTTCAAATCTGATGTTTCCGCTTTGATGTATTTTTCCGGTACGTCCGAAATTGATAAGATTGACTTCTTGACTGCCGAAGTCTTCACCGTCATCGGCTGAATATCAGTTTGTTTCAAACATTTGGCTGCCGCTAAAATTCCCCGTGTCCCCCTGTTCGACGAAAGAAAAATCATCGCCGGTCGGCATCCCTTTTGACTTTCTTTTCCTCGTCCTTAATTGCTTTACTGAAAAAGGCAGCAATGTCTTTATAGATTTGCTCCCAATCGCTGCCGAAACATTCCTCAAATTCCTGCACACGGATTTTCGCCGAATCCCGCGACTCCGGTGTCTTTTCACGCATTTTATTCAGGTACTGCGCTAATTCATCCGATTTTGTTTTCGCCAAATAATACATCAGTCCCCAAGCCGCCGAATAGGCGGTCAATGCCGTTTCCTCGTTCATAAACAGTCCGTCTTTGACAATAACGGATTCAAACGGACGGTCTTCCCTGTGCCGCAGAACTTCTTTAAGCATTGCTAAACGTTCGGGATTTAACCTCGGTCCCAGAGTCCAGCCAATCGGACTTTTCGCATCAGGAACCTCGTGAAATGTCGCCAATCCTTCACAAACCCAGGTCGGATTCGGAGCCAGCCGCGTGTGCATTCCGCAGTTAAAACCGACCTGATGCGCCGCCTCGTGGATGACTGTTTCAACATTAGTGTACGAGCCGGGCTGCTGCATAAACAATTTGATGTCCTTCGCTGTTGCCAGTTTCTGGTCGCCTTCGTTTGCTTTTTCCTTGCCGGACATATCGTACATTACAACCCGGTTCGTCCGCTGATTGTAATAAGCACAAACCGCACCGGGAATTTTCACCCCCTCCTTTTCGGCATACTTCATATAACGGTCTTTGCTCGACAGCACAACGGCAACAAGCGGATGCTCCGCCGTGTCCAGAATAACTCCCTGCCGCTTCCAGTACATTACATAACCGCTGTAAAGTTTTTCGAGCAGCCTGCCGTACCAATTCGCAAAAGACCGCGATGTTGTATAGACAACAAGGAAATGCTGCTTGTCGAGAATATAGTAACCTTTCGATTTGGGAAATTCCTTTTCCAGTTGGGCGAGCATTTCCTTGTCGCTGTAATACGTAAACTTTTGCGCATCCGACCGCTGGTCAATTAACTCTTTGGATTTAATAAAAAAGTATTGCCTGTCCCGCGTTTCAAATACCAGCCTGCCGCCGCTGTCTATCGCATTGAGAAAACGTCCTTCGATTTGCCGTTCATCTTCCTGAAATGAAAAATCGGCGTAATCGATTCCGAAAGCGGACGGTACCGCTGCTCCAACGGCACAGAAACAGAATACGGCAAGACGGCAAAACATCGGGAAATTCATCTTGATTCGTTCAGTAATAATCGTTATCTTTCGCAGACCATACACAATGCGGTTCTTTGATTATACACGGCAACTAACACTGAAACAAATGCAGAAACAATTAAAAGCCTTATTGTATTCGTTGACAATGTTCCCGCTGTTTCTGTTTTCCGGCTGCGCTGTTGACAACGAATATATTGCTAAATTGCCGCTGTTTGAGGCGAAAAGCGATAAGATTCCCGGTCTTGACCCGCCTTATGAACGCAAAAAACTAATTCGGGAAAAAGGCGAAAAGGGGGCAAAAGCCGATGCCGCTTCGCAGGAGATATTGTCCGCCCAACTGATGTTAGAGTACCAAACGTCTCCTGACCCGAATATGCGGCGGGAAGCAGTTGATGCGATGGCAAAGATTCCGTGTCCGCAGCGTGACCAATATCTGCTGGAGGTTCTCAAAGACAGCGACGCTTTTATCCGGCTCTCTGCACTAGAAGCATTAAAAACAGCACATTCCAAGTCCTCTTCTGCCGCAGCCGGCGGGTATGTTTCCGTCCTGGTTGACCGAATGAAACACGACACGGACAAAGATGTCCGTTTGGCGGCGATTCGTCTGCTCGGCGGTATCAAGTTGCATACCATCAAAGAGTCGGAGGGCATCACGCCGGACTCGCTGACGCTTGCACTCGGCGAAATGTTGCAGGACAAGGTTCCGGCGGTACGGTATGCGTCAATGGAAACACTGCAAAAGTTGACGGGTAAAGATTACGGCACGGACATTAACCGCTGGTCGCAATACATTCGTTACATTCAGGGTGAAGATGCAGAACTGCCGCAGCCGCGTTCGTTTGCCGAAAAAATTCCCCGCATTGATTTGCCGATGTTCAAGTAGTCTCAACGGCAGCATATCTGGTAGAATACGTTCGTTTAGAACAGTTCTGCACTTTACGTTGTCAATTATCAAATAGCTCAATGCCTGCAAATTTAACTCAACAGTATAAAAAAGCGGAAGAACAGTACCGGCGGGCGGAAACGCCGGAAGATGAATTAAAATGGCTGCAAATAATGCTTGCGGAAATGCCGAAACATAAAGGCACCGACCATCTGCAAGCAAAACTGAAAACAGAGAT
>JAITQJ010000161.1 GCA_031288955.1 Planctomycetaceae bacterium
CGCGGACGGCAGTTCTGCCGCGGTCGCCGAAGTCGAGAGTCCAGTCATTGACATACATTCCGACAAATTTATCCGCATCGCTGCGCTGCAAGCCCCGTCCGAAACCAAGAGCATAATCCAACGCCTCGTCCCGATGGTCTAACGCATATTTAATGCTTTCGTAGAGCAGTCTCACGACATCGGTAATCGTTTGCGGCGGCAAATCACGCCGGATGACATTCGCTCCCAGCGGCAGCGGCAGCCCCGTTTCCTGCATCCACCAAACGCCAAGGTCAACAATAAGTTGCAATCCTTCCCGCTCAAAAGTCAGTTGCCCTTCGTGAATAATCAAGCCGGCATCGCAATTTCCCGCTTTGACTTCGTCCTGAATTTTATCGAACGCAACGGTAACGAATTCGACATTGGTACGTTTTTCTTTTGCCAGATAAAGTTTGAAAGCAAGGAAGGCGGTTGTCAATTCGCCCGGTACGGCAACTTTCAGGGGAACATTTTTATCGACAGTATTCCATTGACGCTCCGATTTTCCGCCTGCACTAACGAGAATGGGACCGTATTTATCGCCCATACTTGCCCCGCAGTTACAGAGAGCATAGACATCGGCAAGATGCGCAAATGCGTGAACGCTGACGGCGGTCAATTCGAGTTCGCCGTGAAAAGCGCGGCGGTTAAGCGTTTCAATGTCAACGAGTTCGTGGACGAATTCGTACTGTCCGGTGTCAAGTTTCCCTTTTGCCAGGGCGTAAAACATAAAGGCATCATCAGAATCAGGACTATGTCCTACGCGGATAAGTTGTCTCGGCACGTTAATCTTTCGTAATAAAACTGAACGGCGTTATTATAACGGATATATTCCCGTATTCAAGATAATGACTTATCCTTACCGCAACAGAAGGCACCCGGAGTACAATGCCGGTTTTTATTTGTGCTGCCCTATTCACTCTCTATCGGGGGCTTTTTCCTGATTTCGCCCTTGACGCTTTTTGGGCTAATCGTTACTCTGCGTTAGGAAAGCAACGTTCACTTTTTTGAAAACAATCAATGATAAGTCCCCACGCAGTCATTTCCCCTAGTGCGAAAATCGGCGTTGATGTCGAAATCGGTGCGTTCTGCGTCATCGAAGACGGCGTTGAAATCGGCGACCACTGTCAACTCGCACCCCATAGCGTCATCCAAAGCGGTACACGTATCGGAAAAAATAACCGCATCGGAAACAGTTCCATCATCGGCGGATTGCCGCAGCATATCACCGCTCAAGCACCGTTCGGCAACGTTGTCATCGGCGACAACAACACGCTGCGGGAAAATACGACAGTACATCGGGCAATCAAAGAATCCAATACGACGATTGTCGGTAACAATAATTACCTGATGGTCAATGCACACATCGCCCACGATTGTGTTATCGGTAACAATAACGTGCTGGTCAACAATACAATGCTCGGCGGTCACGTGCAGGTCGGCAGCAACGTCACCTTCGGCGGCGGGTCGGGAGTCCACCAGTTTTGCCGCATCGGTTCTTTGGCTATGCTCGGCGCACAATCACACGTTGTCCAAGACATTCCGCCGTTTATGATGGTCGATGGACTCACAAGCCGCATTGTCGGCTTAAACCTGATAGGTCTGCGCCGCAACGGACGGACGGCGGAAGACATTAAGACCATTAAATCCGCTTATATGCTGCTCTACCGAAGCGGTTTGACCTGGGCGGAAATTTTAGACGACTTTCACGAGATGTACGCTGCCGGTCCCGTCGCCGAAATTACTCAATTCATTTCGGAAACGAAACGGGGAATCGTCAGCGAACGCCACAGCACACACTCGCCGCTGCGGATGCTCGGACCCGATGACAGCGAACGGGAAATTATCGAATTACGCGCTGCCGGATAAAACACAATTATCAATTACGATGATTCGCATTTATAACACGTTAACAAAAACGAAGGAAGAATTTGTACCGGTACATTCCGGCAAGGTCGGAATGTATCTTTGCGGTCCGACTGTCTATAAACCGTCGCACATCGGACATATGGTCGGTCCCGTCATATTCGATGCAATTAAGCGGTATCTTACATACAGCGGTTATGAAGTTACGTTCATCATTAACATAACCGACGTTGACGATAAACTCATCAGCGAGGCGAACAGACGTGGATTGCCGATGCCGGCAGTTGCCGAAGAAATGACGGCAGATTACTGGGCGAACCTCGAAGCGATGGGAGTTAAAGAATCTGTCAGTGCGTTCCCCAAAGCAACCGAACATATCGGCAACATTATCCGGTTCGTTCAAACGCTCATTGATAAAGGTTTTGCCTACGAATCGGACGGCGACGTTTATTATGATGTCGGCAAGTTTTCGGACTACGGCAAACTATCGCACCGGTCATTGGAATCAATGCTCGGCGAAGGCGGCAGCACTGCCGAACGCAAACATACGCCTTACGATTTTGCGCTTTGGAAATCCGCCAAAGCGGACGAACCGTCTTGGGACTCGCCTTGGGGCAAAGGCAGACCGGGCTGGCATATCGAATGTTCCGTGATGAGCAAGGAACTATTAGGCGACACCTTTGACATTCACGGCGGCGGACTTGACCTTGTGTTTCCGCATCACGAAAACGAGGTAGCGCAAAGCGAAGCGTGCCACGGCAAAGCGATGTGCAATTTTTGGATGCACAACGGTTTGATGCAGGCATCAAGCGAGACAGGTAAAGTCGGAGGAAGAAACACGCGGTCAAACGAAGAGCAAACAGCGGCTCTTGCCGATAACGCTGCCGAACAAGAGGCAGGTAAAATCAGCAAATCGAAAGGGGCAAGTGCTTTTCGGGATATGCTCAAAGTTTTTGAGGCGGAAACGATTCGCTTCTTTTTGCTTTCAACGCATTACCGCCGACCGATTGATTTCAGTTTTGAGCGGATAGAAGAAGTCGGCAAGGGACTTGAAACCTTTTATCGGTTCTTCAAGCGGTTTGAAAAAATAACGGGGCAGAGTTTTTACCGTCTGAATGTTCCGCTGACACGAACCGCCGACAAGAGCAAAGAAGAGAAGTCTCCCGATGGTATCGCCGAACTCCGCAGCAAATTTTTGGAATCAATGGACGATGATTTCAATACCGGCGGAGCGATTGGCGTATTTTTCGATATTCTCCGGCTGCTGAATAAATTTATAGACGACAACAAAATGGAGGCGGTACAGGGAAACAGCAATGCAGTTGAGCAACTGCAACAGGGGGCGGCGGTTTTGCGTGAACTCGCTCTAACGCTCGGCTTATTTGTCAAGCCCGTCAAGGAAGCGGAGGCGATAACTTCTGCCTCTGCGGAACTGGTCGGCAAATTGATGACGCTGCTTATCGAACTTCGGGCGGCGGCACGCAAGAACAAGGATTTTGCGACGGCAGATAAAATTCGCAAAGACCTGTCTGATTTTGGAATCACACTCGAAGACCGCCCCGGCGGAACGGAATGGAGGACGGAATGAACATTCTCCTTGCCGATGATGAATTGAATATCCGTAACATTTTGACCGAAGAGTTGCAGCATCTCGGTCATCTGGTTACGCCGTGTGCTGACGGTATGGAGTCTCTTGCCGCCCTGCAAGATAGGGATTTCGATGTTCTGCTGCTCGATTTGGATATGCCGGGTATCGGCGGTTTGTCCGTTATCGAAGAAGCACGGAAACTCAACACGTCTGCCGATATTGTTATTTTGACCGGCAAAGGAACGCTCGAAGCCGCTCAACGGGCAATACATTATGCGGTGAGCGAATTCCTGACAAAACCGTATATGCTTACGGATTTGGAACGAATTCTTTCATCTATCGAAACGAAACGTAACACGAAGAGCGGCAACAGCAGCGCAGCGAAAATTTCCGGCGGGAAACACGGCGTTGAAACGGATGTGCCGGTTAAAATTATCGGCAATTCCGAAGCGATGCAAAACGTTCACCGCCTGATTGAACGCATTGCACCGACTGATTCAACGGTTGTGATACTCGGCGAAACCGGCACAGGCAAGGAACTCGTTGCCCGGTCGATACATCAGTTGAGCAAGCGGAAAGACAAACCGTTCGTTGCCGTCAACTGCGGTGCGCTGCCGGAAAATTTGATTGAAAGCGAACTGTTCGGACACCGCAAGGGCAGTTTTACCGGAGCGGACACGAACCGGACAGGACTCCTTGAAGTGGCGGACGGCGGCACGTTGTTTCTTGATGAAATCGGCGAGTTGCCCAAAGGCGTGCAGGCAAAGTTGCTGCGTTTCCTTGAAAACGGCGAAGTCCGCAAAATCGGCGACAACACGCCGGTTATTTGCAGCGTTCGGGTCGTTTGTGCAACATTGCGGCATCTGGAGGCGATGGTGAAAGACGGCACTTTTCGTGAAGACCTTTGGTTTCGCATTAACACGTTCGAGATTCATATACCGTCTTTGAAAGAGCGGAAAGATGATGATTTGCCGGACTTGATTTTGTATTTAGCGAAACGCTGCCGGAGCAAATTGACGGCGAAAAATGCGGCGGATCTATTTTCGCCGGAGACGTATTGTGCGCTGCTTCAATACGATTATCCCGGCAATGTCCGGCAGTTGGCGAACACGATAGAACACGCCTTGGTTTTGTCGGACAGGCTGCCGGTGACGCTTGATGCGCTGCCGCCGCAGATAAAAAATGAATACTTATCGGCGGAGGCAGCGAAAAAACAGACATTCGGAAACTTGCCGGTAAAACGTCCTGATGTAAAAACGAAGGAACGTCCAGACATTATTGTTACAGAGGCGGTTGTTACAAAAAAGAACACCGGAGAGAAGGAGGAGGCACACGGCGGCGAAACGGTGAACGAACTGCCGGTATCGCTTCCTTTGCCGTCGATTGTTTCGCTGCGGGATTTAGAAATGCAGGCGATAGAGACGGCATTGCAGCGGCAGGGCGGCAGCAAGGCGAAGGCGGCGGAGGAATTAGGCATCAGTCTGAAAACGCTCTACAATAAACTGAATCAAACGGAACGTAAATCAGCATAGAAAATGTTCTTCTCAAAGCCGTCTGATAACAACTACATCAACATTCCTGTTGCGGGGTCAAGCGAAATGCCCTTGCAAAGATGACTCAATACCTCGATGACGGTGACCAAAGTATCAGGATTTACCCGCTCATAAGCCGCACTGTCCGTCGAGTCCGTATCGGCAGCGTCCAATATATCCGTCCGCTCTGCATCCGGCTGCGTAAAAGTTACGGGGTCAAAAAAAAACTTCGGCTCCTTGCGGTGCGAATCCAACGCCTTGGAAAAGATGTCTCTGTTGTCTGCCAATGCCGTACTTTGTTTTGCAAACTTTAACACCGGTACCTTAACAGCATTAAACGCTTCTGTGCCTGCCGACTGTTCAAAATGATTGATGTCAAACCGGCTTTTGTACTGCACGATTTTTTTTAATTTGTCAACTTCATCCGGCAGGGCATCTTTTTTAAGTATTTGCGCCATTGAGCGGATTTCGTTAAGAACATCATTACCTTCCCGATAGACGAATTCGACGGCAGCGTGGTCATCATACGACGCAATCTGCATTGCCACGAGCCGGTCATCGGATTCAGCGCGGCTTTCGTTGATACGCAGAAACGGCGCACGGGACTGCAGCGCACGCCTGAATACCGTCAACTTCGGACGATGCACCGTATCAAAATAGACAAAATAAGTCTCTCGAAACGTATAGCGGTCGTCTTGAAAAAGATTCATCGTACCATATCCGTTAAATTCTACCGGACATATTAACACAACTGTTTGTAAAAAACAAGTCTCTAGACAAACATCTTTTGTATAGACACACCATAAATCTTGTGCATTATCTAATGTTAAGCGATAAAAACCGCGGACTTGCGTTCGCGGTTCTGATATTCCGCCGTCTTACAACGGCAATTCGGGCTGACCGGTTGCCGTTTCCGAATGATTCGTTAGAATAGGGATATTATCAGGAATAAAAGTATGCAAGCCGATGAAATTCTGCTCGATATTGAGGATAGAATGGAGAAAGCCATCCTTAAACTCAAACAAAACCTGACCGGTATCCGCACTGGTCGGGCTAACCCCGGTCTCGTTGATTCTGTCCGCATTGATGTCTATGGTTCACCGTGTCCGCTCAAACAAGTCGCTACGGTTGCGTGTCCCGAATCGAACCAAATCGTTATCCGTCCGTTTGATGCGACAACGCTAAAAGAGATAGAAAAAGGTATTATCGCGGCTGATTTAGGTTACACGCCGAATAACGACGGCAGAGTTATCCGTTTGAACATTCCGCCGCTTTCGGCGCAGGTTCGGCAAAAAATGGTAACCCGTATTCGGGAATTGTGCGAAGAGTCAAAAATTGCGATACGCAATGTCCGCAGGGACGGCAATAAAACGGCAGACCAAGGTGAAAAGGACAAGGAGTATTCCGAAGATGTTCGGGATACAACGAAAGAGGAAATCCAAAAGTTGACGAAAAAATACGAAGACGAAGCCGTCGAACTTGCCAAAAGCCGTGAAAAAGACGTATTGGATTAAACCAAGGAAGAACGGCATTTTTAAGTATCAGAGGTGTTCACGCCTACAAGACAGCAGGTAAATCGGGTTAAGTTTCAAAAAACTCTTATTCCCCAAAGCGGTGCCACGTTTGCGGCAGCGGGGCGGTTAATGTTACCGGCTGCTTTAACATCGGGTCAGTGAACGCTATCGAAACGGCGTGCAATGCTATCGAACGCCGGCGTTCGTCGTCAAAATAATCGTCAAACGGCACCGCCGACTGATACATCGCATCACCCAGAACCGGATGAGCGTGAAACGACGATTGAAGCCGAATCTGATGCATACGTCCCGTCTCCAGCGTTATCTCTAATTTTGTAACAGAAATATCCTGATACTTAAAACGCCGCACAACAATATAATGAAGCACCGCCTTTTTCGCATCGGGGCAATCTTCGCTGACAATTTCACCGCGCGGAGTGTCCGGTATCTTACGCATAAAATTAACCCAAGTACCATTGTCGTTCTCAACGTGACCGGCAACCAATGCCCAATAGATTTTTTTGATTTCCCGACGCTCAAATTGTTCCGATAAACGATGCGCCGCCCGGCTGTGTTTGCCGAAAAGAATCACACCGGAAACGGGACGGTCTAAACGATGCGGAATACCAAGATAGCCGTTCTCCGGTCTGCCTTCAGTTTCGCACAGATATTTCTTCACCCGTTTTTCCAGCGAATCAATATCCGGCGGAGCCTGCGTCAAAACCCCCGCAGGCTTGTTGATACCCAGCACCGGTCCCGCTTCATAAAGAATATCAAAACCTCTCGGCTCGGTCGTCGAATTAGTCATCGTCCACCGGCTCTTGGATGACCGTTTCCAATGTCCGCGTGTTGCGTTCGATAGTCAGGATGATCGTTTGTTTTTCAACACCATCACTACCTTCCGCCTCAATCGGAAACAGATGCCTTTTATCGGGAAACGCAAAACGTACCGCAAACGAACCGTCCGGCTTTAGTGTAACCGGCTCGTTTCGGATAGAAATCTGCACATTCGGGTCAGTTTTCCCCTTGATGATAACCTCGGCATCAACTTCAAATTTGAAGTGCCGGCGTGTTTTTTCAGGCGAACCGCCGTTTTGCGACACACGGTACCGGGCAAGGAGTTGCGACGTTATCGGTCTGCCGAGTTGCTCTTCGAGAACCTCGCGCAATTCCTGATTATTACCGCTGCCTGCGCTCAGTTTATAAATCCGTCCGAGGTCATCAGCAACGCCTTTCCAATTACCGTCAACTTTATCGAGAACATCGACAACTTTCTGCTGCGGAGTATTCACTTCGTTGCTCGACATAACCGAGTGAAACTTTTTTTCCCGTGTCAGGAAACCGAGTTCGACGACAAACCGGGACGGCGGCTTTTTTACGTCGATGTACCAATTATTGACTCCGCCGTGAATGACGATGTCTTTCTGGATATTACGGCTGGGCGAACCGGTACCATCAACTTCGAGGCGTAAAAGGCGGAGTATAGGAACAGCCGTGTACCAAAAATGTCCGAGTGCGGCTTTGGTACGTTCCAGTGTTTTAGGCGTAATTTCCCAAAAGGCGTGGAGCCAAAACGGGTCCCGGACGAGCAGAACGAGCCGGTCTTGTTTTCCGGTCGGGTTATCGGAATGACTTCCGCTTCGGCGTAAATCCCGTTTTCCGTGGACAGGCAGGAGCGGATTGACCGTCGGAGCGGGACGCTGCACATCTTTTCCCGTATCTTTAGTCTTTCGGGATTTCCGAGCGGAAGCAGGGGCAGCAGTGCTGGTGAGAAAACCAGCGACAATTTCGTTTCCGGCTTTTGTACGGGATTTTACAACGAGGTTGCTGACCAGTTCGGTCTTCACCATTTCGTGCCAACCGCTGACATTAGCCTTTTTTCCTAGAATTCGTAATTGTTTGACGGTCAACGCATTTAATTCAGCCGAATTTGCCACGATTATCTCCCGATTGTCATTGGTGTCAACGAAAATTTAGCACTCCCTTTTATAAGTAAACCTCCTATCGAACAACATATTGTACCACAACAAAACAAAAAATCAAGTATTTTGTTGCGTGAAGCACACAAAAAGCCCCGATAACCGCGATGACGACCAGAAACATTGCGGGCGAGAATCCGATTTTACGGGATTCGTTCCGCTGCCGAAGGAATCGGTCAACGCAATCGGAAGCATTACGCTGCACCGTTTTTTATACTTCCGCTTGTTCCTCTTCGTTTTCGGCATCTTTGGGGATACGCTTGACGGCAACCAGCGTATCGCCCTCATCAAGGTTCATCAAACGGACTCCCTGCGTGTTGCGTCCCATTATGCGGACATCCGACACCGCTATACGCTGAATCTGCCCTTTCGCCGTTATCATCATCACTTCGTCATCGTCCCGAACACGGGCAATGCCGATAACCAAACCGTTGCGGCTTGTCGTCTTAATGTCTTTCAAACCGAGACCGCCGCGCCGCTTCGTTGTATAACGCATACTTGTTTTTTCATCGTCCGGTTCGTCTGCCGGCTCACTGCCGGAAATACTTTCTGTAACACCTTCCGGCAGAGCCGTATCGGTATCTTCAGGTTCATTCTGTTCGCTGTCAAGCGGTGTTTGTTCCTTTTCCGCTTCGCCGTTCGGTCCAATCGGAGTCCGCTTTCCGTAACCGTTTGCGCAAGCCGTCAACAGTGTCATATCCGGCGAAGCAATCACCATACCGACAAGCGAATCGCCGCTGCGAAGCCGGACAGCCTTTACTCCCGCCGC
>JAITQJ010000227.1 GCA_031288955.1 Planctomycetaceae bacterium
TGATACGTGCAACATTGCAATCTGGCTGGCGGTACCCGCCCTTGCAACTGCCGCTGCCGGTTGTATAATGGTTTTATGGAGCGAATAGCGTGGCATCCGGCATTTGTACAGGCAATTCAGTTGGAATTGGCAGAATACAAAGACGTACTTGAGTACGAATCGGAATACCAATTAACGTCCGAACCGCTGAAAATTGATGTGTTGATTATCAAAAAGCGTTCCAACGTTGTCATCAAAAAGAACATCGGGCAGATTTTCAAGCAGTGCAACGTTGTTGAGTATAAGAGTCCTGATGACCGGTTTACAATTTGGGACTACCATAAAACACAATGTTATTCACGGTTATACGCATCGCAGCATAAAATCAGCGTTGACGAAATGACGGTTACGGCGGTTGTTTTGCGAACGCCGCGTAAGTTGTTGCGGGAATTGGGCAAACGTTTTGACATAACCAATCCAACGAGCGGCATTTATTACGTTAACGGCGATACAAGTCCAACGCAAATCGTTGTTTCTGCTGATTTGGCGGAAGAGGACAACCTTTGGCTTCGGAGTTTGCGTAATGATTTGGACGCTGCCGGTATGGACAGAGTTATCACACAACAGGAGCACGCTGACGGTAAATTATCCGTAGAGGCATATTTGCAGGTGATTTTGAAGGCGAATCCTTTTACATTTCAGGAGATTCAAGATATGAGAGGCAAGACATTTGATGAAGTGATGGAAGAAGCAGGGGTAACGGCAAAATGGGTCAATCGGGGATTCGTTCTCGGCGAAGAACGGGGCATTGCCCTCGGCGAGGAACGCGGCATTGCCCTCGGTGAAATTCGCGGTGAAGAACGAGGCATTGCCCTTGGTGAAGAGCGAGGCATTGTTCGCGGTGAGGAACGCGGTATCATCCGCGGCAAGGCTGATTACGTCATATCCGTCTTACGTACACGGTTTCAGTCCGTTCCCAAAACGATTCAAGACAGTATCAAATCATATACCGATTTAATCGCTTTGGATTCCCTGTTAGTAGCGGCGGTTACCTGCGAGAGCATCAAGGATTTCCGGCAAAATCTTGTGCGGTAAAAAGTTGCTGCATAAATAGATTTGTTCCGTAACATAGTCATTGCGATAATCCCCATAGAACGTCCTAAAAAAACAAGACGAAAGCACTTATTGCGGACAAAACTTGTCTGTGCTATACTCAACGGCGGAATGAAATTTTATGTTACCGAACAAGTCCATTATAAGAGGCGGTCAATTTTCCGTTTGATTTTATGTTACGTAATTCCCGGCGCAAGCGGCTGGTCGTTCGTGAAGTACAGCAGCCGGTATTTCACCAACGCTATCTTGACGGTTTTCTCAAATATATTACCGATGAGTTACAACTTGCCGATAACACTATTGAGGCTTATCGGCGGGATATGCGGCGGTTTTTCCGCTGGCTCGGCAGCCGGTCTGTGCAGCATCTCGACGTTAATATTCTTGCCGATTATGTCGATTACCTGCACAAACAGAGTCTCGCCGCCTCTTCCCGCGCCCGGCACATCGTTTCCCTGCGTGTCTTTTTCCGTTTTTTGCAAATTGAAGGTGTTGTCAAGGATAATCCGTCAGAACTGCTCGGCAGTCAGAAACTTTGGGAACGGATGCCGCAAGTGCTGTCTCCCGGTCAAGTTGCAGCATTGCTCGAAGCCCCGGCAGAAAATATTGACAAACTTTGGCGGCGGGACAGAGCCGTTCTGGAGTTTTTTTATGCAACCGGCTGCCGGGTTTCGGAATTGGTTAATATGAAGATTCAGGACATTCATCTTAACGAAAAGTATTGTCTTTGTACCGGTAAGGGCAATAAACAGCGGATTGTTCTGCTCAGTAAAAGTGCCGTTGCCGCTTTCGGGCAATGGATGCAGAACGAAAGACCGGCGGTGATGAACCGCAACGCCGATGGTTTGCGTGAGTCGGCAGTGTTTACCTGGGCGTTTCTTTCGTATAAGGGACACCGCATCCGGCGTGAAGCGATGTGGGAACTGATAAAAAAATATGCGGTGCGGATCGGCGCACCGTCATCAATAACGCCGCATACGATGCGTCATAGTTTTGCGACACATCTTCTTGCCGGCGGGGCGGATTTGCGGTTAGTACAGGAAATGCTCGGACACGCCAGCATTGCAACGACGCAGATTTACACACACGTTGATATGAGCCGTCTCAAAGCCGTCCACGCAAAATGCCACCCGCGGGGCTAGGGAGCGTTGGTGTGCAAGAGCAGGGGGCGGACGTGACAACGGGTACAGGTACGGATGCGAAAACCACCAGCGGACAGCTGTACGCACGTGCGAGCAATGCGGGCAGTTTTGGCAGCCAACATCCGGCTGTTGCCGTCTTCGGCTTGGGCGATGGTTCGGTGCGGGGCATTACGGACTCGATAGGCGACAACATCATCTGCAATTTTGCGGCGGTCGGTGACGGCGTTGCTGTATCGCTGCCGTAGTTCGCGAAATGACGCACGAGCGGGGGGGAGATAACACTCCCCGCTCCCCGGGCTGTCGTTTTTTTAACCACGAAGAAGAAATTAACAATGCAGACTGAAGTATGAATAATAGACTTGTTCCGTAACAAACTAATTGCTTTAATTCGTCAGTTTTCCACAGTTTTATTATTTTTTCAAGGAGGATTTTATGGAGCGTGTCAAAAAAGCACTCAAGATGATGGACGAACAATTCAAACGCATCATCGGCACGACCAAGCCGGTCTTCCGCGAAATGCAGCACATCCTGCAAGCCGCTTACATTCAACTCCATAAAGCCGGCGGAAAGCCGCCCAAACTCTCTGCCGACGACAAACTTCTCATCACACTGCAATACTACCGCGAATACCGG
>JAITQJ010000342.1 GCA_031288955.1 Planctomycetaceae bacterium
AGCGGAATTCTCGTTCACTCCCAAGGACAAGACGGTGCTTACAGCGGCGTTTGGATGAAGTCCATCGAAATTCAAGTCCAAGAGGGCGGTACCGGCGACTTCTATGTTGGTTCCAGTAATAAAGACGAAAACTTTTCGATTCAAACGACCGTTATAGGTAAAGTGTATAACCCCCGCGGAACCGACGTAACCGCTTACACTCCAGGTCGTCCGATGTTATATCGCCTCGGCAGCGACCCTGATAAAAAAGACGCTGCCCGATACCGCAACAAAAATGAAACAGAGAAGCCTGCCGGTGAATGGAACACGGTCAAAATTATTGCGAAAGGAAATACTCTCAACGTTTACCTCAACGGTCAGTTTGTCAATCACGCTTACAATGTTAAGCCGCAAAAAGGACGGATACAGATTCAATCCGAAGGGGCAGAGTTTTTTTACCGCCGCATTGATTTGACTCCGCTTCCGAAAGAGGCAAATCCGCTGCCCCGCTTTGCCGTTATTTCAGACACGCATTTTGAAAATAACCGCGGCGAAGGAGCAAGAGTCAAAGTTCCGAAAGCGTTGAAAAATCTGTTAAGCAAAGAGCCGAAAATGGATGCTGTCTTTGTCGTTGGTGATTTGACCGATAAAGGCAAGCCGGAAGAATTTGACCAACTCGTTTCGGTTTTCGGCGATAAAAGCAATGTTCCTGAAGGAATGGACGTGTATTTTATGATGGCAGCGAGCCACGATGGTTCCTTTAAGAATCAGGAAATTTTTAAGGAAAAAGTGAAACAGCCGCTGCACCAATACACCGCCATTAAGGGGTATCCGTTCATTACCATTAGTGAGGGCGGCTACTTGCCGAGTGAATATAATACGTATGCCAAAAAGTTTCTGTCGGAGAGTCTTGCCGATGCTGTGCAAAAATATCCGGGCAAGCCGATATTTGTTTTTACGCATATTCCGCCGCAAAATACCTGTTACGGTTCAAAAGTTTCGGAAGGTTGGGGAACTCCCTTTTTTACGTCCCTTCTCAATCAATATCCGCAGGTCATTATTTTTTCGGGTCATTCGCATTTCCCGCTGGGCGACCCGCGGTCGATTCATCAAAACAAATTTACGGCAGTCAATGACGGTTCTACGACATACAGCGAGGTAGAGCCGAAAATTGTCGATGAGGGAATTCATCCGCCGAAATGCGAATATGTTACAGAAGGAGTTATTGTTAACGTTTTACCGACCGGCGATGTTGAAATTGAACGCTGGGATACTTACCGTAACGAAAAGATATTGCCGGACTGGCTTGTGGAGGCACCGCACGACGGCAGCCGTTTCTGTTACAAAAACCGCAGCGGTCTGCCTGCGCCGATATTTGAAAAAGACGCAAAACCGGCGGTGAAAATAACGGGCAAAGAAGTTGCGGTAACATTCCCGCAGGCATCGGACGAAGATGCGGTGTTCCGTTATCTTGTCGAGATAATGGACGGAGATAAAGTTATTGCTTCGTTCCGCAAGTTTTCGCAGTTTTATTTGGGCAGTGCGATGCCGAAGGAGTTGACGGTGCCGTTCAACGATTTGCCTGCCGGTAAAGAGTTGAGGGTGCGGACGACGGCGATTGATTCGTACAACAATCAGTCGCAACCGATTATCAGCGAGGCATTTAGTATTGGTACACAGCCGTAATAGTAGGAGAACAGAATGTCGATTATTGAAACAGAAATACGCCGAAAGCGCAAGCCGGTTGATAATATCGGTGCGGCAGAGGTATCAAAAGAACGGATACACTATTTTTCGGACTTGCCGCAAAAAATTCAAGAGGACATACGGACGGCTCAACGTGATGTGGCTGCCGGTAACGGGATTTCCAACGAAGAGGTGTTTAGAAAAACAGACGATTTGCCGTTTTGAATAAATTCCCCAACAAAAATAATTCAGATGAAATTCAGATTCAGTCCTTTTTTGTTTCTTGCCGTTTTTCCGGCGGTGCTTTATGCGCAAACGCCGGAACCGGTCGTTGAAGAAAATACGGCTTGGTACGATGTGTCCCGTTGGAGTCTTGAAGGAAAGGGCTGGAAAGAGACTTCAGGACACTTTACCCGGATGCCCAAGCACGCCGAAGCCGCCGTTCCTAAATATGTTTGGAATTTATCGCAGCACTCCGCAGGGCTTATCGCTCATTTCAAAACCGATGCGCCAACGATTTCTGTACGGCACGAAGTCGGCGGCAATTTGACGATGCCGCATATGACAACTGTCGGTTCCAGCGGTTTAGACCTGTACGGCAAAGATGACCGCGGTGTCTGGCGATGGGCGGGCATCTCGAAACCCAATGCCCCGAAGTATGAATATGTAATGCTTAAAGAGGCACCGGCACAACTGCGGGAATACCGGATTTACCTGCCGCTTTACAATTCAACGAACGCACTCTCTATCGGTGTACCGAAGGATTGTACGTTTGAAATCCTTCCGCCGTCTGCTGAAAAACCGGTGTTTTGGTATGGAACGTCTATTGTCCACGGCTGTTCCGGTTCCCGACCGGGAATGACGGTTCCGGCAATGCTTGGTCGGCGTTTGCAGGTTCCGGTTATCAATTTTGGTTTTTCCGGGAGCGGAAGAATGGAAATCGAAATGGCACACCTCATTGCCGAAGCGGACGCTTCCGTTTATGTTCTCGATTGTATGCCGAATATGACCGCCGCACCTATTTGGGAACGTGCCGAAGCTTTTATCCGTGAACTCCGCCGGGCAAAACCGGACACACCGATTATAATGGTCGAAGGTCCCGCTTATTCATTTGTTTGGATTCAGCCGCAATGGCAGAAAAACCAGCAGGAAAAATGCAAACTTTACCGGGCAACTTTTGAAAAACTCCGAGGTGAAGGAATGAAGGGTTTAGTCTATGTCAAAGGCGGCGAACTATACGGCAGCGATGGCGACGGTACGGTGGACGGTTCGCATCCGTCTGACCTCGGTATGTTCCGCAACGCCGATGTACTGGAACCCGTTTTGCGGGAGGTTATTACAGGAAACCTTCTGTTGATATGTGCTGCGGGCAGTGAAGGCGAAGAGATTACGAAAAGGGATACAGAGTTAAAGGCGGGCGACCTGTTGGAGTTGACAATTAAAAAAGTAAAATTTCGCTTTCGTTGGTGTCCGGCAGGAACGTTCACGATGGGCAGTTCAACCGCCGAAAACGGTCGTGTAAAAGATGAAAAGCCGCATCAGGTAACATTGACGAGAGGCTTTTGGATGCTGGAAACAGAGGTAACGCAGGAGCAATGGGAAGCGGTGGCAGGAAAGAATCCGAGTCATTTCAAAGGAGCAAAGTTACCGGTGGAAAGCGTATCTTGGAACGATTGCCAACTGTTTGTTGAGGGGTTGAGTAAATTAGCGGCGGTACAATCTCCGCAGGGATATAAATTTTCGTTACCGACAGAGACGCAATGGGAGTATGCTTGCCGGGCGGGAACGACCGGTGCTTATGCAGGTGATTTAGACCAGATGGCGTGGTACCGCGAGAATAGCGGCAGTAAAACGCGCGAGGTTGGTACAAAACAGGCAAATGCTTGGGGTTTGTACGATATGCACGGCAACGTGTGGGAATGGTGCAATGATTGGTACGGAGACTATCCTACGGACAAGGTAACCGCCCCCGTAGGTGCTTTGTCCGGTTGTGGACGTGTTATCCGCGGCGGCTGTTGGTTCTACGGCTCGCGGTATTGCCGGGCGGCACGCCGGTGTATCTACGCGCCCGACTACACTCTCCACTTCTTGGGCGTGCGCGTGTCCCTCGTTAACTGGCGGTAAAAAAAGTACATCAGAGCCGCTAACGCAAGTTAGCGGTTTTTCTCGTCATCTTACGATGGCGGCTCTGAAACTGGAAAAATCAGCCGTTTATTTACCGTTCGTTGTCAGCAACTTCCAGATTCGTTTCCGGTGCCTTCGGTTTGAAACCGGTGATTTTGCCGCCGAGCGATGCCGATGACTGCATCATCTCCTGAACGGCATCGTCAATGCGGATAGCGTTACGGCGCGGCACGAGATTATCCGCCGGAACTCCAAAAGCCTTCAACGCACGGTCCCGGCTGCTGCGCAACTGCTTACAGAAATTGTCCGGCTGCGCTGCCGCCGATTTGTACGACTTCGCCTCCAGATTGTTCGGTTCAACAGCAATCCACTGGTCGAGAATGACCGCCGCCTTTTCAAACTCCTTTTGCGAAAGAAGCGTCAACGCATACCAACGTAAACCCAAAACTTCCCGGCAGCCGGAATCGTATGCCCCGCTCAACGGCAGTAATGCCTCCGCCCAGTTGCCCTGTTTCGCAAGGCACGCTCCCTTGATGACAAGACGCATCTGGTCAAGAATCGCATCGCCCCAAAGGTTCGCCGCCAAATCACCGGCTTTCTCTTCCTCGTTTTCCTGAATGTACAGGTCGAGAAGATGCCGCGAAAAATCCGCTGCGGCAGCGAGACTCACTCCGGCACGGAATTGCGGCAAATGTTCTTCCAATACGGCAATCGCTTCCTGATTTTTACCCAACAAGCGGAGCGACAACGCCAAACTGATGACCGCAATTTCTTTAATGCGGAGCCGGTGCCAAACGTCCAGCGTAATTCTCCCGTGCCGGACGGCTGTTTCAAACGAACGAGATGCCAAATCCGGTTTACCGATGCGCTGCAAATGCGAACCAAGGAACGTCAACAACTGCATATCGACCGGATAGTGGTCGAGTGCTTCGATAAGCCATTTTGTAACATCGGCATCAGGAATCGGCGACTTTATCAGCGTTTCCCAAAAACCGTAATAAGCGGCGAGTCTGAGTTCGCTGCGCTCCGTTGTGCGAATCAGTTGCCGGTACACACGCCGCGCTGCCGCTGAATTGTCCAGCGTCAACAACGCTTCGCCCTGGTACAAGAGCAGCGCATCGCTAATGACTTCGCCTTCGTTTTCGAGCCGGTCAAGAAAACGCAGTGCTTTTTCTGCATATTTTTTTGTCTTGAACGGGTCGATTTGTTTCGGCGGCAGAATAATCCTGCCGGGAGCCGCACTGATTTGAATCATTAAAGCGGCACTGCGTTCCAACAGCGAAGCCTTAATCGTTCCCTTAAAGCGGACTCCTTTGTGCAGCGGCATCAGCCGTCCGTCAATCGTTTCTTCATCGAAATCACTGCATTTTCCGTCTTCGTGAACGAGGCGGTGCAGCACCATCATATAAATTGTTTCCTGTTTAATGTCGTCCTGTACAAAAGACAAGAAATCGTTTCGGGTCTGCGTGTCGAATGTTTCGCCCGGATTCATCCAAAGGATATAGTCGGCAACGCCGGCTTCTTCGACGGCATCAATGAGAAAGTTCCGGCTTGCGGCATCGTCATAATCCCAGCCGCCGTTGATAACGGTGGCAGCGGGTGCCTCAATTTTCAGGTTATCACCGACGGCAAGGATAAAAATCCGGTCGGTCAGTTCGGAGGCACTCTTGACGCTCTGCGGTACAAAGGCGACGCTTTCGGCATCGGCAACGATACCAACGGCGAGTTTCGGTGCTTCGCAGCAACATTCGCTAGAAACTGTCATTGTATTTTCCGTAGGGGTCTCTATCCCGTTATCGGTAAAAACAGATAAAAAGTTTAAATTTTTGACGATTTGCTTGATTTTATCTTGAAAACCGGCTATGATTTAGCCGCCCTTTTTGACAAACGGAGGTATTTCGATGAAAAAATACGTATGCAGGACGTGCGGTTATGTTTACGACCCGGCTGTCGGCGACCCTGACAGCGGCATTGCTCCCGGTACCGCCTTTGAAGATATTCCCGATGATTGGGTCTGTCCGCTCTGCGGAGTGAACAAGACGGAATTCGACCCTGAATAGGGAACCCGAATAGGAAATGAGGGCGGCAAAAGCGACTTGCAAAATAATGCACTTTTTGCAGAAA
>JAITQJ010000388.1 GCA_031288955.1 Planctomycetaceae bacterium
CGTTTGGCAGCACCGTCAATCGTTTCTCTTGCTTCAAACACAACGTCCCGATAAACTTCGGAATGTCCCTGTTCGTTGCCGATGTCCCAGCCCAACGCCTTGAAAAACGGGTTGATAAAATCCTCGCGTGTTTGCTCTTCGTTATAGTTAGAGTCTTCATAACCCTGACTTTGCGCAGCAAATTTCTCAACGAGTTCGGCAACTTTTTTTCGGGCTGTTTCTTTGGCGGACATTCGGAATGTAAGGCAAAGGAGACGAAAAACCGCAATCACCGGAGAACCGGCATTTTTCTGTTTCCGATTACACTGAATACATCGCCTTGTTCAGGTCAGGTTTATCGCCTTCGGGAGTATCGTCTTTGAACACATCGAACCACTCCTCTTTGAATTCCATACTCTTGCCCTCATCGGCGGCAATATTTGTTACAAGTGCAATCACCGAATCTACCAGTGCCACCTTCGGATTGCATCGCGGCTGCAACTTCGGGTCTGCATCATTGTTCGGATTCTCCTGAATACACCACGCCCAATGTTCCAGTTCTTCGGCATAACCCCGGCTGACCTCTGCCTTTGCCGCTCCGCCGACTGCTGACTGTGCCGGTCCGCTTGACTGCGTGTCCAACGATGCCGCATCCGACTTCGCTGAGACCTTACTGCCGGAATCGCCGCTGCGGAACAACTCCGATTCACTTTCCGTCGTCAACACCAGCGTTCCGTCCGTACCGTAAACGATTTCGCCGTAGCCGCCGAAACCGTTGCCGTTGATAGTCGAATACTGAACACAAATTTTCCGCTTGCGTCCCGCCGGTGTCTTTTCGTCATAATCCGGTGCCGGAAATTCAACCAGCGTCGTTATATGGTCGTTCGCCTCCCGGTCAAGCCCAAAGATATTCCGGTTTGCCGAAACGTGTACTTTAAGCGGATGAACCTTTTCGCCCCGCGGTGCCGCCGAGTTTGTCCGGTCAAGATAATAATCCCGATTCGCCGCAAGGAAAATGCTCGCCGCATCAAGTTGGTGTGAACCGAGTTCGACCATCAAACCGCCGCCGGTACGCCGCCAAAGTCTCCAGCGCAGCAACTCTTCGGCAGCAGGACGTTCATATTTTTCTCCGCTCCCTTCAAACTCGCCGTCTTCGTAACCGTAATCTTTGGCAGATTTCAAGTTCAAGCCGAGATAATCGCCGCCGGATGCCAAAACGAGGTCGGCAATCTGCGCCTTTTTCAAAGCGACTTTCTTCGCCCACTCTTCGATGGCGGGACCCCGCGCATTGTTCAGTTCCCGTTCCCAGGCGGCAAGTTCCCGGCTTAACCGTTCGGCTTGTTTGTCGGACGGTTTGATTTCTTTCGGCATCGGCATCTGCCAACTATCGCCGCCGGGGGCGTTGTTGCGGTGCCATTGAGCGCGTATGTAGTGAATGTTGCCGAGCAGTCCGCGGCGTATCTGGTCAACCGCCTCCTGATACAGAATGTTATAGTGCCGCTGGTGTCCGGTCGCCAGATGTTTATGCGTTTCGGCGGCAGCACGTGCCATTTCTTTGCAGTTCGCTACACTGTGTCCCATCAACTTTTCGGTCAGCACGTGCAAACCCTGCCGCATTGCATAAACTGCTGCCGGTGCGTGCAGATGCAGCGGTAAACCAATGATAATTGCTTCGATACCGTCCGCTTTGGCATTCTGAATCAGTTCGCGGTAATCGGTATAGACTTTAATGTTTTTCCGGGCTTGGCTTTCGGTATTCCAATTATAGACGGACAAAAGTCCCCGCCGGGCTTTCAGGGCAGCCGGCGACGAAACGTCGCCGTAAAAAGCCCGATGCTGGTTATACGGACGTATGTCGGCAATCGATTTGATTTCGATGTAATCGGGATTGACGGCACCGAGCAGGACTTGTCCTTCATCGCCGGTACCGACAACGCCGACCCGGACGGGATGTCCGTGAGTTAAGCCGTATCCGGCATAAAAACCGGCGGCGGCGGCGGCGGGAACGGCAGCGGCAAGGACACCGCCTTTGAGAAAACTACGCCGTGAACATTCGCAGGCAGTGGTATTTTGTGTATCAGTCATTATGATTGAAAATAGAGTTTAACCGCTATCGTGCTGAATATGATACCGCAAAGCCAACGGAAACGCAATACCGCCCTGTTCTGTGCCGCTGCCGGTTGAAAATTAGGTTTTTTGTTGAGAATTAAAACGCTCTTTACTCTATGAGCGGAACGTTTTATACTTAGTGCAGCGAAACAAGTTTCGCCTTTAGCACCAGCGGTTATCCTAATGTCCGAACCTTATCTTTCAGAAGAACAACAGATTGCACTGTTTCACGCTGTCGGACGGCAATTAGCCGCCGTTGTTACACGTACCCGGTACAAAAATCTCGCCGAACAGATTCCCGATATTGCCGCCGTCCCTCTGCTCGGTGCCTTTGTGAGTCTCAAAAAAGACGGCGAACTCCGCAGTTGTATGGGGACAATGTCCGACGAAATGCCCCTTGCCGCTGCCGTTGAACAAGCCGCCGTTCACGCAGCAAAAGACGACCCGCGGTTTCCGCCGATTACCGCCGCCGAACTTAATGACCTCGACCTCGAAATCTGGCTGCTCTGGGGTATGGAACGGGTTAAAGAACGAGGCGAAGAACGAGTCAATGCCGTCCAAATCGGTACACACGGTATTCAGATTTCACGCGGCGGAAACCGAGGCTTGTTATTGCCCGGCGTTGCCCTCGAATACGGTATGGATGCCCGCACTTTTCTTGAAGCCGTGTGCCGAAAAGCCGGTCTGCCGACTGATGCCTGGCTTGATGACCGCTCGCTGCTGCATCGATTTGAAGGACGGGCTATCAGCGGTCCGCTAAACGCCACGGAAAATATCGACAAGCACATCGAAGATGAAATCAAATTCGCCGCCAAATTTGACCGCGGGGCAGTTGAGTCGCCCTTGAACATCACACCGTCCGACCTGGACGAAATCCGCCGTGTCTGTATGGAAACGTTTCAGGGAATGGCGGACGGCGTTTCACCGGCAAATTATTATCCCGGTATTTTTGACGGCAAAGTTTCCGGCATTACGGTAACGCTTCTTCTGCCCGAACGGGAACCGTTGGGAGTATCAAGAGTTTCCGTGCGTCCTGATGTGCAGTTTCAGGACACGCTGATTATTCTGCTGAAAGTTCTCGGCAGAGAGGTCGAAAAATTCGGCGTAACACCGCAGGAACTTTACGAAGCCGTGATTGACGTTTCGATATTTCACGAACCGGCAATACACGGTAACGCCAGCCGGCACGATTTGAAACGAACCGATACGGCGTACCGGAGTATAATGATTTCCAGTCCGCAAGGCTGGGTGCTGCAATACGACCCGGAGAAAGATGCCGAAACGCTTGTCAAGGAATCGCTGGAATTTATGGAACTGCCGGACCCTGATTTAGGCGAAATTATTTCACTTGAAACGATTTCGACAACGCCGAAGGTTTTTCTGTCGTCCATCTCCAAGCCTCCGCGCAAAGATGAAGTCCGTCCGGCAGCCGTTGCAGGCGCATTTTATCCGGTAAACGTTAATGAGATGAACGCCGAGTTGGACAGAATGTTATCGGGAACGCAAACAGCGGACAAGAAGGAAGTAAAAGCCGTGCTGGTCCCGCACGCCGGTTGGCTTTATTCCGGTGCGTTGGCGGCAAATGTGTTAGCGGGGGTAAAAATACCGAAACGGGTTATTATTTTTGCACCGCAGCACCGCAGCAACAACGGTATGGACTGGGCGGTTGCTCCCTGCCAGACCTGGCTTCTGCCTGGTCGGAATGTCGAAACGGATTTACCGTTTGCTGATGCGATGACGAATGCGGTTAAGTATTTTTCGTTTGATGCCCGGGCGCACGTTCAGGAACATTCTATCGAAGTGCAGTTGCCGCTGCTGGCTCGGCTTGCACCGCAAACGAAAATTATTGCCGTAGCGATGCGGGGAGTAAATTGGCAACAGATTCAATCGGGGGCAGCGCAGTTGGCGGCATTTTTGACGCTGTTTGTAAAAAATACCGGACTTGATGAAATGCCGCTATTTATCATTTCGTCCGATATGAATCATTTTGCCAACGAGGAGACGACCCGCCGTGTTGACCGTTCGGCATTGAACGCGGTCAAAAAGGCGGTGCAGGATAAGATGCCGGAGTATGCGCTGAACTTCGTGAATGAAAATCAGATTTCGATGTGCGGTATCTATCCGGCGGTGTTTGTGATGGAAACGCTCCGTTGTCTCGGCACATTGGACAGCATCTCTGAAGTCGGTTATACTACCAGTGCGGAGTCGAGCGGCGATACACAGCGCGTTGTCGGGTATGCCGGACTCGTTTTTAATTAGCCCTTTTTCCCAACATTCGCTGCAAAAATGAATTAGGGAACAATTCCTAGAATAATAAAAGGTAAAAATGAACAAACTCTGTGTGCTTTGCTGTTTGTTATTGTCTGCTGGTGCGATTCTTGCCGCCGATGCGTCGCCGTATCAAGTCGTCTGGACTGCGCCGAGCAAAGACGTAAACGGAACGATGCCGCTGGGCAACGGCGAAGTCGGGCTGAACGCCTGGATTGACGAACAAGGGGATTTGCGGTTCTACATCTCCCGAATCGACTCCGTTGATGAAAACGGACAACTTTTCAAAATCGGAGCCGTAAGAGTTTCTTTCAACGGCAGAGAGCCGGTTGTTAACAACAGAGAGCCGGCTGCTGTGCAGCCGGTTTCCCACTTCAAACAGACACTCGACACCAAGCGGGGCGTTCTCGAAGCACAGTACCAAAACCGCAGCGGTAATGATATTGCGCTGCGTCTTTGGGTTGACGCTCATCGTCCAGTCATTGTCATTGAAGCAGCGGCGGCTAAACCGGCGGCGGCAACCGCCTTTGCCGAAATCTGGCGGACAAAACGGGAAACGATACCGGAACAGGGAACAAGTGATTCATACAAAGTATCTTCTTACGAATCGCCGAATTTCCGCAACGCCTTCAAAACGCCGGAATATGATAATCTCGAAACGATAATCGAGCCGGACACGATTTTGAATCTGCCGAACGCACTCGGCTGGTATCACCGGAACGTTCACTCGAAGCCGTATCAACTTACCGCTAAAATACAGGGACTTGACGATTTCGAGCGGCAAGACCCGATTTTGCACCGGACATTCGGCGCAATCATTCGGAGCGGACACGCAAAAAAGATTGACAATCAAACGTTACAATCTGCCGAAGGAACAACGCACCGCTTTGAAATTGCCGTCACGATGAAACATCCCGCAGCGGCAGAGGATTGGTTAAACGAAACGCAGAACATTCTCGATGCAGCGCAAAAAATTCCCTTCGATGAACGCAAAGCACAGCACGAACAATGGTGGAACGAATTCTGGAACCGTTCGTGGATTCACATTACATCAACAGAAAATGCGGGGGATTCAGCCGCCGCTGACGACCCTATTCCGCCGAACCGGCATACCGTTCTAATCGGCAAAGACCAGCACGGCGGTTCTGTGTTTCAGGGAGAATTAAGTGTTGCGATAGAACGCGGTAAAGTTTTTTCAATAGCGGAAATGAAGGCAAGAAATGCCTGTTCGGAAGTTCCGCTGCGTTATTCCGGCTCTATTTCCGATTCTGCCGATTGGAAATTCAGCGGCGGAATGACCATTGAAGCGCGTATAAAGCCGTCAAAATTAAGCGGATATTACCGCCGGATTGCCGATAAAATTACGCCGGGCGGTTCCAACGGATTCCTCTTCGACATCACTCCGCAAAACGGTCTGCGGCTTGTTGTCGGTCCAGATACCCATTTATCAAAGCCGAATATCGTAACGAAAGACCAATGGCAGTATGTTGCTGTAACGGTTACGCCGGCTGGAACGGTGCAATTTTTTGCCGGCGGGCAGCCGCTCGAATCCAATACCGTCAAAACCGCATATAACGATGCCCCGCCGAATCTTTCTGATGCGTTCGCTTTGAGCCGGGCTTATGCTTTGCAGCGTTACGTTTCGGCGTGTGCCGGTCGGGGAACACTGCCGATAAAGTTTAACGGTTCGATATTTACCGTCCCAGAAAAAGGAAGGGCGGATTATCGGCAATGGGGACCCGGCTATTGGTGGCAAAACACCCGGCTTCCGTACGTGTCGATGCCTGCTGCCGGAGACTTTGAAATGCTCCAACCGCTTTTCCGTACGTATCTTGATATGCTGCCGCTGTGCAAATACCGTACAGAAAAGTATTTGGGACACGGCGGAGCGTATTATCCTGAATGTATCTTTTTCTGGGGAGATGTTTTCCTCGAAACATACGGCTGGCAGCCGTGGGACCAGCGGAAAGATAAATTGCAGAAAAGCGGTTATCATAAATACGAGTGGGTCGGCGGGCTTGAACTCGCTCTGATGATGCTGGAATACTACGAATATACCGGCGATGAAAACTTTTTGAAGGAAAAGGCGATTCCGTTTGCGGCGGAAATCCTGACGTTTTTCGACAAGCATTATTCCGTCAACGAAAACGGCAAACTTGTGATGTATCCTTCGCAAGCGGTCGAAACGTGGTGGGACTGCACCAATCCAATGCCGGAAATTGCCGGTTTGTACGCAGTCATTGAAAAAATGGAACAACTGCCGGCGGAATTATTGACGGCGGAAACAAAAAGTTTCACCGCAAAATTGAAACAGAAATTGCCGCCGATTCCGACAACGCCGTCTCCCGAAGGCAAGCCGATGCTGGCACCGGCTGAACGTTTTGCACAAAGACGGAACTCGGAAACCCCGGAACTTTACGCTGTGTTTCCGTTCCGGCAGTTTACATACAACCGCCCAAATGTTGAATGGGGAATCGAAGCACTCAAACACCGCAGGGATAGAGGAGCGTTTGGCTGGCGGCAGGACGATACCGTGATGGCGTATCTCGGTTTGGGGGACGAAGCCGCCGCTTATCTGGTCAAGCGGGCAAAGACAAAAGACGCAGCGGGACAGAACAAATCCCGTTTTCCGGTGTTTTGGGGACCGAATTACGATTGGGTTCCTGACCAAGACCACGGCGGCATATTGACAAGGGGAGTGCAGAGTCTTGTAATGCAGTGCGATGGCAAACAGATAGACTTGTTTCCGGCGTTTCCGAAGGGCTGGAACTGCGATTTCAAACTGCACGCTCCGTATCAAACGGTTGTCGAAGGGCGTTTGGAAGACGGCAAGGTAACCAATTTGAAAGTAACGCCGAAGGAACGGGAAAAAGATGTAAGGATAATGAACTCACCGAATGTAAAATAGAGTTGTTCCCTAACTAACTTGCATTTTGCTTTTTTTATCGCAATTTTACTTGTGCGGTGTAGGATGCCGACTCTTTTGCGGGCAGATAGAGGCGGGCAAGGCGGCATTGGCAACGCCGTAGGGGGCGAGCGGATTGACAAATAACGCCGGTTGTTTTATAATCGTGCCGTTATCCATCAATTATTATGGAATTCAAGAATAAAGTTGCGTTAATTACCGGTGCGACCGGTTCGATTGGCAAAGAGATAGCCCGCCGGATTGTTCAGGAAGGCGGCAAGTCATTCATCACCGACCTTGAACAGGCAAAAGTTGATACCGTTGTCAAAGAAATCGGCAGCAGTTGCCGGGGACTCGCCGCCGATGTTACCAAACTTGATGCCGTTGCCGGTGCCGTGAATGTCTGCCGGCAAACATTCGGCGGCAATATCGATGTTCTCATCAATGTTGCCGGTACTTCCGGTAAAGGAAGTAAAATTGAAGATATAACCGAAGCCGACTGGGACTTCGTTTATGCTGTCAACGTTAAAGGTACGTTCTTCTTCATCAAGGAAGTTCTGCCGATAATGAAAGCACAGGGCAGCGGGGCGATTGTCAACTTTTCGAGCAAATCCGGCAAGACGGGGTCGGCTCTGATGAGTGCATACAGCAGCGCAAAAGGAGCAGTCATTACATTGACACAGGCAGTTGCTTACGAAACGGCAAAGTTGGGAATCCGAGTTAACTGTGTTTGCCCCGGCATTACGGAAGCGACAGGAGTGTGGACACACGTTTCGGCAGATTACGTCAACAATATGAATATGCCGATGGAAGACATCGTGAAGACTTTTGTTGCTAAAGTTCCGATGGGACGATTAGCGCATATTGAGGACATCGTCAATGCCGCCTGTTTTCTTGCCAGCGACCGTGCCGCTTATATGACGGGACAAGCCGTCAACGTTACCGGCGGAAGAGAAATGCACTAAACAGTAAACATCAAAGTATCAATCATTATTTGCGTATGTCAGAAGAACATATCGATTTAGTTAGCGAGCCGGACGGTGCGGCGGGCGGCAAACCGGATACAAACACCGGCGGCGGAAGTGCCGGCGAGTTGGAACAACTCCGCATTGATTTAGAAGAAGCAAAAAACCGTGGACTCCGCGCTCTTGCCGACCTCGAAAATTTCCGTACCCGTACCAATCGGCAAGCCGCCGAAGAGCGGAAATATGCCAACCTCGACTTGATGCGCGAACTCCTGCCAATTTGGGATAACATTGGGCGTGCGCTCCAAGCCGTCGAAAAATCGCATAGCCTTGAAACTTTAACCGAAGGCGTTCAAATAGTGCACCAGCAATTTATCGACGTGCTGCAAAAATACCATTGCGAAAAAATAGATGCGCAATTCAAGCCTTTCGACCCGAATTTCCACGCATCGATTGCACAAATGCCCAACGCCGAATACCCCGCCAACACGGTCGTCGAAGAAGTTCAAAGCGGCTTCAAACTTTATGACCGGGTTGTCCGTCCAAGCCAGGTGGTATTATCGAAATAATGATAATCAAGCCGGCGTGAACATCACCGGACAGCCGTTTTTTCCGATGCCGCTGCTAACTTGTTGTACTTTGCAGCGTGTTCTGTGTCGCCGAGTTCCTGATACATTTTGGACAAATTGGCGTACGGTATCGTCAATGCCGACGGAGGCATTATGTTTGCCCTGACTGCCCGCTCTATCTGCCGAAGTCCGCGCTCAGTCAAACGCACCGCCTCGTCCCGCTGGTCGGTTGCCCAATACGACACACCCATCGATACCATCGTTTCGCCCAGTTTCCCCAAAGCCTCCGGGTCGATTTTCGGCAGCAATTTTTCAAAAATAACCTTCGCCAAATCGAACCATTCAATCGCTGCCCGATGATTCTGATTACCGATTGCGTGTATTGCTCCCAGCCGGAAATATAAACGTCCCAACAGATATTGGTCAGTTTCACACGTCCGGTTAACAATACCGAGTTCCATATATTTCGCTGCCAACTCGCCGTACTTCAATGCCGACTGATATTGTTTCCGTAACTGAAATATCTGCACAGCATCATACAGCGCAAGACTCGTCTCCCATTGATACTTGTTCACAAGTATCCGGTCATTCGTTCCGCTGATAAGCGCATTACCGGCATCAATAACGTCTTCAATATACAAATCGATATTATGCTGTTCCGGTATGCCGACGAGTACCGCCATCGCACACGAAGCCGCTTTCAACGGGTATTCGTTGGAAAACCGTTTCGTTCTCTGCAATTCGGGGTCCTGCATCAAAGTCTTTGCCCTATTAAGCCACTTCGTAATCGCTTCGGTTTTTTTGTCCCATTTTCCCCAGGCGATGTCCCGCGCTGTTGCCAAATGTGCATCAAATAGCACATCTTTGGCGGTCAAACGTATCGTCGGGTTCGTATGTTCCAAAAGTGCCATCGCAATGCGTATTGAATCGCTATGACATTCGTACGCCAATTCATAATCCGGCTTGGCACTCGTGCGGTACAAATCGCCGAGAATACATAAAACTCTCGCTTTTTCGTGCGGATAACCTTCGCAAATCAGAAGCGACTCTTCGAGATACAATTTCGCTTCCTCAATCCGGTTCATACGTATCATCGCCTGCGCAAGGGCAATATGATACGCCGGTTTCTGTTCATCGAGTTGTATTGCTCTTTCGCAATGCAGCAGTGCCGATTCGAGATGCCCCTGCATCGTTTCAATCTGCGCTAACAAACTATACGCTTTGGCATCATCGGGATTCAGTTTTAACGCATCAATAATATCACGTTGGGCTTCGGACGGCTGCTCCTGCAACAGGGCTTCGCCGCGAAGCACAAACGGTTCGGCACGCACCGGTTCGATACCGATTTGCCGAACGAGCAGCGTTTTCCGTTTATCCTGCGGTGCAAAAAGAAATATCACGCCTTTTTCCGGGAACACTTCGCCGATAATTTCGCCGCTTTCATCGGGAATTAACACCGGTCGGGATTTTAACAGTTCTGATGCTAACACGCCCCGGACTTGTTCTTCGGGAAAAGGCGTTTCCAGTTGCACGACAATCGCTCTGACGATGTTATCCTTAAAAGATACTTCGATATGCTTGAGCGAATCGGTGGAATAAAGCCGGACGGCTTCATCGTTGTTGAACGTTTCCTGAACGGGTTCGCCCCAAAGTCCGGTAATCTGTTCGAGTGTTGTTGTACCGGGAAACACGCCTTGAAAGGCTGCTGTTTGAATCGGCGGATGCGCTTGGTCGGTCTGTTGTTTTGCTTCGGTTCTTGCCGTTCCAACGGGCGCAGTTTCCGCATACTGTCCCTCGGACATTTTTGCAGTACGCAGCATTTCTGCGGCGTTAATTCCCCCAAAACCGTTGACAATGACGGAAAAAACGAGAACATAGTAGTAATAAACTTTCCAATACATCAATCTCAATGCAGAAGTATAGAGTGAACGAAGCATAGCGATTGGGGGAAAGTCTGTAAAGGGGAAAATGCTGCGATTTATCCGTCCTGTTTTTTGGGCTGCCTTTGTTATTGTCTGTGCCGTGATTGTATCCCGGTTTCAGCCGCAAACCGTTACTGTTCTGACCGACGGACAGTGTATCCTCTTTTGGCACGCACAAACCCGATGCCCCGCCTGTTTGAAACTTGAAGAAGCCGTTAACACGTGTCTCGATAGCGATAACCGCTGCCGGCTCTATAAATTGGAATATGATGTTCCCGCCAATCAAAAATTGGCATCAGAACTGCACGTCGGAACGGCAACGGTGATTCTCGCCGAAGTCAAAGACGGTAAAATCATACGAAAAAAAGATTTGACCGAACCGGTTTGGAAACTCCTTGAAGATGAATCAAAACTGGTTTCAATGTTACGAAAAGAATTAAATGAATTTGCTCCTGCCCCTGTTACTGGGACTTCAAACAGCCGTTAGTCCCTGTCCGTTGACGGCGAACATAGCGGCGATTGCGCACATCAGCAAAACAGAATACCGCGGGAAAACACAGAACGTGTTCATTGCCGCCGTTTTGTTTTCGCTCGGTCAAACGGCAGCGTTTGTGCTGCTGACGTTCCTCGTACTCGGTATTCCTTTCTTTTCCGGCGACCAAATCACGCGGACACTGGCAACGTATTTACATCCGTTCCTTGCTGCCGTATTTTTTCTCGCTGGTTTAATGCTTTTCGGTTTTATCCGCTTTTCTATGACCAGCATTAGCGAAAAAGCGGCAAAGCAGATGATTGAACGTTTCGGTTTTTTGAGTCCGCTGTTTCTTGGAATGTTATTGGCGTGTACCTTTTGTCCGACATCAGCAGCGACATTTTTAGCAATGCTGACGTTGACGGCAGACTCCGGTTCACGTTTTTGTATTTTGCTTTATCCGCTTTTATTCGGTTTGGGCGTATCGCTGCCGGTAATGTTTTGTGCGGTACTACTGTCCTTTCCGTTGCAGTATTGCAGCCGGTTTTTTCAGATTGCCGCCGGCATCGACAAGCCCTTGCGCTACTCTACCGGCACCATTTTTATTGCTGCCGGTATGTACCTTTTGCTGAACTGAAATAACCCGCAGCACAAGACGCTCTCCTCTGGTGTTTTATCACCCGTTGCCAAGTACCCAATGAATCATCTGTTTGATTTTGATTTTGCCTTCTTCGGCAACTTGAGCGACCGTTTTCGCAGCGTCCTTGACAAACGGCTGCCCTAACAGCGTCCGTTCCGCAAAAAACGCCTTCATCTTACCGTCCACCATCTTTTGAATCACGTTTTCCGGCTTGTTTTTGCCTTGTTCCTTAACCTGTTCAACTATCAGGTTACGCTCCCGTTCCACCACGGCGGGGTCAAGGTCTGCTTCCGCCAGTGCCTGCGGCTTCATCGAAGCCACGTGCATACAAATATCTTTGCCCAATTCGGTATTATCGCCTTCTATCGGCAGCAACACGCCGATAGCGTTGTTATGATGCAGATAAACACCGCAGGGACCTTCAATGCGTACCAGACGGGTCAAACGGAACACTTCGCGGATTTTATTGACAAGGTCATCGTAATAACTTTTCAGCGTTACACCGCTTTTGCCGGGGAACGGCTGCGTCAGCAATTCTTCCGCCGTCTTTGCACCGGGTCCCGCTGCCAGTTGCTCCGCCAGCGCATTGACAAGCGTGATAAATTCATCGGTGTTTGCCACCGGTGCGCTTTCGCAAAGCAACTCGACCATCGCCGAAACGCCTTTTTTCGGGTCGGTATAGACGGCAATGCGTCCGGCTCCGGTTTCCCGGTCAGTCCGCGCCGCCATCGTTTTCGCTCCCGATTTCCGAAGAATTTCGATTGCCTTCTCTTCGTCGCCGCCGGCTTCGACGAGTGCTTTTTTACATTCCATCATCGGGAGTCCGGTTTTATCCCGAAACGCTTTGACTACTGCTGCTGATATGTCCATTGTTCGTTAGTGTTGAGTATAAAGACGTGATATTACTTTGAAGCGATTACCGTTTGGATGCCGGCTTCTTTGTGTCCCTCGACAACGGCATCAGCAAGTTGACGCAGAATAACCTCGATTGAACGAATCGAATCATCGTTGCAGGGAATCGGCAAGTCAATCAGGTCGGGGTCGGAATCGGTGTCAATCAGGGCGACTGTAACGATACCGAGTTTTCTCGCTTCGGCAACGGCATTATGTTCTTTCTTGGGGTCGATAATGACCATTGCTTCGGGGAAGCGGTTCATATCCCGGATACCGTTGAGGTTACGGTACATTTTGCGGTACTCCCGCGATAAGGCGGACTGCATTTTTTTGGAGTACGTGTGCAGTTGGTCGCCGTTGAGGATTTCTTCGAGTTTCTTCAGCCGGGTCAAACGGCTGCGGATGGTCTTGAAGTTGGTCAATGTTCCGCCGAGCCAGCGTTCGGCAACATACGGCATACCGCAGCGTGCGCCGTCGTTCTTCACGGTTTCAGTTGCCTGCCGTTTCGTTCCGACGAAGAGGACGAGTGAACCTTGTGCGGCAACCTGTTTCAGGTATTTCTTTGCACGCAGGATACCCCGGACAGTTTCGCGGACATCAATGACGTGAATGTTTTTGCTGCGTCCGTAAACATAAGGACGCATTTTCGGATTCCACTGACTGACGCGGTGTCCGAAGTGTGAACCGGCATCAATGAGGTCTTGTACCGAGAGCGGTGTTGAGTTGTCTGACATTGTGTTTCTTCTTTGGCGTTCAACATGCACACAACCGCTTGGGGATTGCGTTAAGAACTGCCGTCATTCGGTCGTGATAAAAGATTCCGC
>JAITQJ010000396.1 GCA_031288955.1 Planctomycetaceae bacterium
ATTGACGAAGCGAACATTGAATCGCACGGAATGGGTTACGGCGATACAACGCTGGCGAAAAATCCGCTCTTTAAGGAGGCGCATCTTGACCGAACGATACGAATGTACGAGCGGGACAAAAATCACCCGTCGGTCATTATTTGGTCTCTCGGCAACGAAGCGGGCAACGGTCCGAACTTTGAAGCGACTTATGCGTGGCTCAAAGAACACGATACAACGCGTCCGGTGCATTATGAACGTGCCGGAGGCGGGGCGAACACGGATATTGTTTGTCCGATGTATATGAAAGTCTGGGATATGATTAAGTATGCCGAAAACAATCCCAAGAAGCCGCTGATTCAATGCGAATATGCACACGCAATGGGCAATTCTGTCGGCGATTTATTCAAGTATTGGGACGCAATCCGCAAATATCCGGCACTGCAAGGCGGCTGCATTTGGGATTGGGTTGACCAAGGATTACTGGCGGACGTGCCGAAGAGTGATGTGCCGAACGAACCGCAGCGCACCTATTACGCCTTCGGCGGCGATTTTGGACCTAAAAACGTTCCGAGCGACCAGAATTTCTGCTGTAACGGTTTGGTCTCTCCAGACCGCAAAGCGCATCCGGCACTGCACGAAGTTAAATATCAGTACCAGAACATCTGGGTCGAACGCAGCGGAGACAAAAACTTCGTTATTCGTAACGAAAACTTTTTCACTCCGCTTGATTACATTGACGGACGTTGGGAACTCGTTGCTGACGGCAAGGTTGTACATCACGGACCGATTGCAAAGTTGGAAGACATCAGACCGGGCGAGACGAAAGAGATGCTGCGTGTCGAACCGCTGATAATGCCGATGATTCCTGCGGGAGCGGAGCAGTTGATGAACTTTACATTCACGCTCAAAGAAGATACCGTCTGGGCAAAAAAAGGACACATTGTCGCTTGGAGACAATTTGTGATAAAAGAGCCGGAGGCTGCTGCGGTGTCTCCCAACAAGGACTCCGCCGCTGCCGGTTTGTTGGGGACGATAACGCCGGACTTTTGGCGTGCGCCGACGGATAATGACCGGGGCAACCGTTTAGCCAAGAACCATAGTATCTGGCGGGGTGTTCCTGACGGTGTTACGGTTGATTTCAAAAAGGAAGACGGTTTTGTCGAGTTGGCATTGACCAAACCGGAGAAGATGATTGACCCGCCGCGTATCGGAACGCAATTTGTGCTGCCGGCAGAGTACAATCAGGTCGAGTATTATGGTCGGGGACCGGGTGAAAATTATTGGGACAGAAAAGTTGGTTCGCTGATTGGACGCTATCGAACGGCGGTCGAAGATATGTTTGTTGCCGATTATGTCGAACCGGGCGAAAACGGTTACCGCACCGATGTCCGCTGGGTTGCTTTTCGTAACAAATACAACGGCGTAGGTTTGTTGTTCGTACCGGAAAAAGAAACAAGTAAAATGAAAGAGGCGGAGCCGGTGTCATCGGATACGGCAGCGTCCGCCGTTTCTGCACCGGTGTTTTGTTTTGGCGCATCGTATTATTCCAAAGCGGAATTGGAGCGGTGCGACCATCCGTACAAAATGAAGGCGGGCGGGTATATTTTTGTTAACATTGATTTGGGACAGATGGGCGTGGGCGGCGATAACAGTTGGGGGGCGCAGACTCACAACGAGTTCCGCTTTAAGGGAACGAATTATCGCCTCAAATACCGCATTATACCGCTCCAAAGTAACCGCGATGACCCGGCAGAGTTGGCGAGATAAAACGCAGCCGGTCAATGACCGGTTTTAGCCGAACAGTGCATCATTATCTTTCTACGCAATGCGGCGGAATATGTCAAGCGGGACGCGGCAGCGTTTATCCTCTTGCCTCTGCCTGCCGATATTGTTAGAATTATCAAAATGCCTACCGAAAAGAGTGTTCTTTTTGCAGGAGAGTATTAAGCAGTGGCGAATAATAACAGCGATTTACAAACGAAAACAACAGTGCCGGACGGCGAGAGTTCACAGACAACAAACTCCGTACCAGACAACAGCGATTCGCAAATAACCGATACAAAAAAATGGACTTTTATCGGAATCCGTGAAAAACTGATACTCCTCTTTCTCGTTGTTAAAATCCTGCCGATGGTCTTGCTGGCATTCATCGCCTGGCGTGCATTAGTACAACTCGGAAATACTTTGCAGGATGCGTCCGTTAACGATTCCCGCGAAGCCCTTGTCGATATGGCAGTCGAAAATATCGAACGCATCAGCACCAATACCGCACAAAAAGTTGCCGAATTTCTCTATGACCGCGATGCCGACATCGCCTTTCTTGCCGGAGGCTGCGCCCATCTCGCACCGGACGGCGACATCAGTGCAGAACGGCTTGAACGCTTTCTCAAAGATTACAGCGATAACAAGGCGAGACTCGTCCGCCGACCCGGCAACTGGAAAGTCGCTCCCGACGGAATGTCCTGGGTGCAGACCGACCCGTACACCGTTCCGCAGGAAAAAGGAAAACGTTCTGTCAACAAAGAGAACGAAGACACCGTTGACGGAGCAACGTTCAGTTACCGTCCTCCTTACGGATACGGAGACAGCCGGCAGAATTTCATACCCATTCCCCTTTACGATGAAATTGCCTACATCGACAAAGACGGAAAGCAGATTGCCAAATACATCAATCCCCAATCCACCAAAAAGCGGCATCCCTTCACGAAAGAACTCGTCAGCGTTGCCGACCCGAAAAATACTTATGTCAGGGCGGAGAACTATTTCGGCGAATTGAAAAAACTCGGAAAAGACGGTATCTACGTTTCCGATGTCATCGGGGCTTATGTCCCCTGCCGCTTTGTCGGAATGTACACGCCCAATTTTATGGCTTCAAAGAAAATTGATGCCAAAATTGCCGAATTGGAGAAAGACGGAAAAGATGCCGAATTGGTATGGAACCTGCGGGTGTTAAATGCCGAGTTAAAAAATGAAGGAGAGAAATTCAACAGCAAATCACCCATTAACGCTAAAATCCGTGCCGAAATAGACCGGCGTTTGGGAAAAGGCGAAATCTGGGAAATCAAAAGCAAGAACATTGAGCAGACTTCTGAAACATTAAAAGAATTAGGATTGGCGGAACTGGGCGAAGCAATCACGAAAATTCCGTTCAAGCCGGAGGAGGAAGCGTATGCCGGTGCAGAAAATCCGCTCGGTATCCGTTTCGAGGGCATTGTCCGCTGGGCAAAGCCGGTTCTCAACGGAAAGACCGGTGAAGTGAACGGCTGGATAACGTTTGCACTCAATTACGACCACGTTCTGGACATTATCGACCACATCACACCGACAAGTCAGCGTTATTGTGAATTATCCGATGCTTTTGACGGCAACTACGCCTTCATTTGGGACTATCAGTGCCGGAGCATTGTGCATCCGCGGCATCATTCGATGTACGGTTTTAATCCTGAAACGGGAAAACCGGAAACGCCGTGGCTCGAAAAAACGCTCTACGACTCAATGATAGAGGCGGGCTACAAACGTGAAGACTGGCAGGATTACATTGCCACGCTAAAAGATTACGAACCCTGGACGGGAGATACGGATTCGCTTGCCTTTCAATCCCGGTCGAAAAAACCGGCACCGGAATTGACGAAACTGGGATTGGTCGGTCTGGACGGACGTTATCTGAACAATGCCCCGCAGTGTACCGGCTGGATGGACTTAACCCGAGACGGCGGTTCCGGTTCGCTCTTTATTTTATGGAGCGGCGTGTACAAATTGCAGACGGTTGCGGCTGTTCCTTATTACACCGGTCAGTACAGTCCCGAATCACGCGGCAACCGCATCGGCTTCGGTTTTGTCGCCGTTGGAACAGGAATTGACGACTTTATCCGTCCTGCCGATACAATGGGGGATAAACTGACGAAAATGGTCAATTCCAATCTTGCCTCCACTTCCGCTCAACTGATTATCGCTACGGTCATTTTGTCGGTCATTGTCGTTTTCATCGCCATCTGGATGGCATCGTACCTCTCAAACCGTCTTCAATGGCTCATTCACGGAATTTCCCATTTCCGTTCCGGCAACCGTCATTTCCGTTTCCAAACCGACCGCAAAGATGAATTCGGACAACTTGCCGACTCCTTTGACGATATGGCGGAAAACATTGTTCACAGCGTCCATTCCCCGCTCGTCATTACCGATAAAAATCTGAACATTATCTACGCCAACGACTACGCTCTGACCATTACCGGACACAAGACGCTCAATGACATTATCGGGAAAGCGTATCCCGAAAAGGGTATTTATCCGTTCGGCTCGGAGTTCTGTCCCATCACGGCTTTGCGGAACGATTCCGGCAAGGCGAAAGTCTTTTGTGAAGAGCGTTCCGGCAGGTATATTCAAGGAACAGCCAACTATTTCAAAGATGTCCAAGGACGCGTTATCGGTTATATCATCACGAGCAGCGATGTTACCGACTTGTCGAAGAAGCAGATAGAACTGGAACAGGCAACCGTTGTTGCCGAAGCGGCGAGCCGTCATAAGAGCGACTTCCTTGCGAGAATGAGTCACGAATTGCGGACACCGATGAATGCGATTCTGGGAATGAACAACATCACGCAGTCGAAAATCCGCAACATTGCGGGCAATAGCGACATAGCGGAGTTGGGCGGCTATCTGGAACAACTGAAAAATTCATCGAATCATCTCTTGTCGCTCCTCAACGATGTTCTCGACATATCGAAGTTGGAGACAGGCAGTATTGAACTGCTGGAAAAGCCGCTGAATATCTTTGAACTCCTGAAAGAAGTCGAAGGCGTTTTGCGTTTGAACGGGGCGGGCAAGAAACTGTCCCTGACGGTCAAGTTTGCGGAATTTACGCCGTCGTATTTTGTTGCAGACGGTCTGCGTTTGCGGCAGGTGCTGAACAATCTGCTGGACAATGCGGTCAAGTTCACGCCGGAGAGCGGCAGCGTTGAATTTATTGTGGAACGTAAAGACCGCAGCGACGGCAAAGCCTTACTGCTCTTTACCGTTCGGGATTCGGGTGTCGGCATTGCTCCTGAAGTTTTGGAAACGATATTCCAGCCTTTTGAACAGGTCAATGCGCGGCAGAATGTGAGCGGCAGCAGCGGCAGCGGTTTAGGATTGCCGATTGCGCAGAAAATCCTGAAACTATTCGGTTCGGAAATGCACGTTCAGAGCAAAATCGGCAAGGGCAGCGAATTTAGTTTTTCACTTTGGCTTCGGGAGGACGAAAACTCCAAGCAACTTACTACACAGGACGTAAAGGGACTCTTTAGCGGACAAACGGCTCTGGTCATTGATGACGTTTTCATTAACCGGATGGTGCTGGTAGCGTTGTTGAAGGAGGCAGGTTTTAAGACGGAGGAGGCGAAGGACGGAGCGGAGGGGCTGCTGAAGTTTGCCAATTCGCCGGAGAACTCGATAGATATTGTTTTTATGGATATTCAGATGCCGGTGATGAATGGTTACGATTCGGCGGCATCGATTCGTCAGTTAGGCAGGGCGGACGCAAAGACGGTGCCGATAGTTGCCATCAGTGCCAACGCATTTCAGGAGGACATCGACAAGTCGCTTATCAGCGGTATGAATTCACATTACGCCAAACCGATAAAAATGGATGCCTTGTCCTCTATCCTGATGCAGTATTGTAAGACGAAAAAACAGCCCTGACGGCATTGCAGAGAGGAAATCATTGATGCCTGGTTGCTGTTCGTTCAAGGCACAGCGGATTTATCCGATGACTGGTGCGGTGCTGGAAAATCATTGGCTCAACATTGCCGATGGTCTTGTCGAGTCGCTCTCACTTAAAGCATCTTTTGAACAGCAGACGGAATTGCCGCCGCAAAGCATTTTGCTGCCCGGCTTGTTCAATGCGCATACACATCTCGAATTAAGTCAACTTTCTGCACCGCTTGACGTACCGAGCCGCAAAATGTCCGATTGGATTGATGCGCTGCTCGCCTTTCGCCGCAGTCCAGAATACAATGCGGAAGCGGCAATTCAATCGGCTCTGCAAAAAATGACCGGCACGGCTGTTGCTGCCGACATTACGCCGCCGCAATGCTTTGCTTCCGTACCGCCGCCGACAGCATCGGATACAACGCGGTTAGCGTTCGGCGAATTGATTGCGTGGCGTGAAGAGCAAGTGCCGAAAATCACGCCGTCGTCCCGGCAATACGGTGTTTCGCCGCACGCCCCGCAAACGGTTTGTCCGGCACTGCGCGACTATGCTGCTGCGCTGAATGTTCCTGCGGCAATGCACTTGGCGGAAACGCTGGAAGAGTTGCAACTTTTACGCAGCGGTACCGGACCGCTTCTGGATATGATGCGGCGGGCAGATGCCGATTACAATCCTGCAAAAACGCTGTTGGGAAAACGCCCCTGGGATTATCTGCAACTGCTGTCGCAATTTCCGAAGGCGTTTATTATACACGGTAATTATCTTGATGACGAGGAGTTGCGTTTCCTTGCAAAACACCGCGAAACGATGTCGGTTGTCTATTGTCCCCGGTCGCATTATTATTTTCGCCATACCGCATATCCGTTACGGAAAATGCTTGACTTCGGCGTTCGTGTCTTGTTAGGAACGGACAGTGCGGCATCGGCACCGGATTATAATTTGGCAAACGAAATCCGTTTTGCCGCAGAGCAGCATCCTGATGTTTCAATTGACGAAATTTACCGTTCGGCAACATCGGCAGCGGCGGAAGCATTTGATTTGCCGCAATACGGCACACTTGCCGCCGGACAGCGGGCGGTTTTCGCTTGTCTGACACAGGCAAAAGAGTAAACCGGCTTTTTGTTTGCGCTGTCTCATTAACCCCAACGGCGGGACAATAGACCGGCGGATATATTGACAGATAAAATAACTTTCGTTACAATGAACTCCCTATTCTCAATATTCTAACGGCTCTTCAAGAGTCAAAGGAGATTAATGATGAAACGTGCATTTTGTTGGATTGCCTGTGCCGCCCTGATTGCTTGTGCATCGGCTGTTTTTCTGTCGGCGGAATCGCTTGCCGCTCAATGCGGGACAGGAAACGAACCGGCAGCGGCGGCTGACCCTGATTATGTCGTGTTGTTACAGAAACGGCTTGCTGCCGCCGAAAAGAAGGCGCAGCCTGTCAATACGAAAGCCCAAATGGGAGTGGTCGGCGGCAATGTTGTCGATGTTTGCAATGCCGGCATCAACGTTGCAGCGGCAAAAAGTACCTTGTATCAGGCAACCGGTGAGACGAAAAAGGTTATCGAAGCATTGGAAGAAAAGTTAAAACTCTGCAAAGAGCGGGCAGCGGTTTGGAATGTAGTACGTGAAGCCGCAAGCCCTAATTATGACTTTAATGCCGACACAGATGCTCAACTTGCCGTTGATGAGGCGGAATACGAACTGAAGAAGGCAAAAAAGCCGGCACCGCCGATAAGTTCTCTTCCGTTGCGTGCGACAGGGCAGGCAGAAGAGGTAATAATGGGTAGGTCGGTTGTTGATTGGCAAAGAAAACTCATCGCGCCGCAGGCGGGGAACTGAATAAGCAGATTCGAGGGCAGGAGATAATGGTTGAGGATTTCAAAGCAAAACTGAAAGAGTAATCCTGCGGCAGCATCAAAAAAAGAGGCGGAAATTATCGTGTCCAGCAACCCGCTAACGTCCGGCTCTTCTACTGCACAACCAATTCGATGCGGTTGTTTTTCGCTCTGCCTTCGGGCGTGCCGTTGTCGGCTGCTGGTCGGCTGCGTCCATAACTGCTGGTGCGGATACTTGATGCGTCCCATTTCAGGGCGTTGATGAAAAACTCCATTACCGCCATCGACTTTATCGATGAAATGTCGTGCTTTTGCAGCGCATTTTTCGGGTCGCCGATAAGACTGTCTGTATGTCCCTCAATTTCTAAAACCATCTTCGGCTGCGACGCTTTCAGTTCGGCGGCAATCGTCCGTAAAGTCTCTTCACCCTCCGCCGTCAACTGATGCGTGTTCGGCATAAATAATACGCTGTCAACGACGGCAATATGTGTCCGCTTTTGCTCGTCAAGCGAAACCGTTACACCCTGTTTGTTAATAGCGGGCAACTTCGGAATCTCTGCCGAAGCGTTTTGCAGCGTCTTCGGCGGTTCAGGCATTAGATTCGGCAGCGCAGGTTCAGCCGGTGCCGGAGTTGAACGTTCCGCCTGCCGAAGTTTTTCCTTCAACGCGTTGACTTCCGATTGCAGCCGTTCAATTTCCGCATCTGTCCGCACCGCAGGTGTTTGAGGTAAAACATCGGAGCGGGAAATGGACGGCACTTGTTCTGCGGCAGACGCTTTTTCCTGAATAACTGTTTTTTGCGGTACTTCTTTTTGCAGTATTTCGTTCGGCAGCGGCGGACGGTACGTTGTGTAACTGACCGGCGGCGAAGATACCTGCGGGGACAAAGAGCCGGCGGCGTGCGTTTCCGGTACCGTTGTTTGCGGGGCAGAAACGGGGGATGGTGCAGGGGAACGCTGCGTTTTTGGAGAGAAACAACGGCACCCTGCTGGCGCAACAAGCGCAGCACACAGCAAACCTGCTATGTACACACACGCCATCCGATTGTTAGGAAACAATCCGAACATTATCCGGGGGAGATTTGGGGGACGAGTCCTGTTTCAGTAATATACCCCATAGAAGGCATCGGCTTTGAAAGAAATGTCTGTTTTGTCCGTTTTACGCTCGCCGTCATTCCAGTTTTAACGGTTAGGGAAAAATGACTATTGGAATTCCTTTGAAAACATCATTTTCTAACCGCGAAAGCCGCGAATCACACGAAAAGGACAAAAAAAATTGATACAAAAATTTCGTGGTACCCCCCCCGTTGACAAATAACGGCATATTGGGGAAAATAGATGAAGTTTAACGATTAAAGCGGTTACGCTGTGTACCGCTTTTCCTTTCACCCCCAGGAGAAATGCAATGTTGAAGAAGATT
>JAITQJ010000411.1 GCA_031288955.1 Planctomycetaceae bacterium
AAAACTCTGCGGCTGTAGCGCAGCGGCAATGCAAACGGCGAGCAATAAAGACAGAACGGGCATTTTTGACATTGAAGTTTCCTTGCTGATTGAACAGATTATGTTTTGCCTTGTTGAAAAAGTATTTGGTTCATTTCGGCAAACGGGGAGTTTTGATACAACAAGGGAATAAATAAAGGAGACTTTATAGTCATTATTTCCGGGTCTCTGCCGTTTTTAGCGATGCTCTCAAGCCTTTGCGGACAACGGCAAGAACAGTGTCGGCAGCCGTTAACGTTTCCGTCATTAACGCGGCAATACGGTTGTTGAAGAAAGAATACGCCGTCAAAGACGGTATCGCTACCAACAAGCCTTCAACCGTTGTAACCAACGCCAGATAAATTCCCTGTGCAAAATCCGCCGCCCGCACATAACCTTCTGCCGATGCCAGTTGCTCAAACGCAAATACCATTCCGACAACCGTACCGAGCAAACCAAGCATCGGTGCGATGTTGCCGATAACGCTTAAATACTCCGCACGCCGGTACAACTTCGATGCCTGTTTTGCCGCTTCTTCTTCGCCCGCCTTTTCAACCGCTGCCCAGCCGAATTCGCATTGCAGCAAGGCGGCAAGCAGGATTTGTGATAAGACGCTTTTATCGTTCCGGCACTTTTCCAGTGCCGGTGCTAATTGTCCTTGTGCAAGCAGTTGCCGCAATTCTCCGCCGAGTGCAGGCGGAGAAAGAATACTCCGGCGGATTTGGACGGCGTATTCAATTATCAGCGCAACGGCAACGAACGAGAGCAGAATAATGGTATAACCAATGACTCCGCTCGCTTGAATCAGTGTGAAAACATTCATCAAACCGTTTTTGCTATCCCGTAACTTGCGACAGTTCAATCACTGCCCCTTCGTGGTCAATGAAGGCGATTCGCAAACCGGGCATCGGCGACATCGGGGCGAGGAGAATCGTCTTGCCCGCAACGGCTGCGTCGAGGTCATCAACCTGATAAGCCGAGTGAGGAACAGACTGAATCTTTTTGTGCATTGGACTGCCGGTATCGAATTTCAACCATTCGATTCCGTAAGGGTCTGCCGACGGGTCGGTCACGTGAACGCCGAGTTCGGCAATGTATCCAGCCCAGTTTCGTTCTTGCGTTGTCGGTACGCCGAAGTGTTTGTATTCCATCGTTTTTGTTAAAGTTAGGGGGTTACAGTGAATCGTTTTACGCCTTGGTACAACATTCTTTCGCGTGTTCTTTGCCGCACTTACAGAAACGGCGGCATAATTTTTCGCCGATGCCGTGCCACAGGAAATAATCTAATCCTGCCCAGCGTCCCGCCGGTATTGATGCCAAAAATAACATCGCAACCAACTCCACGACATCTTTACTGACAAACATAAAATTGCCGACAGCCGTCGGAAGCGGCGGATAAACGCCCGGTACGGGGAACGTTGTCAATACCACATTTACCAAAAAGACTGCCCCGCCGAGACAAGCCAGCCGGTTACAAAAACCTAACATCATACACAGCCCGATAGCAGACAGCCCGTACATCACCGCCATATCCATTGCCTTCATCTGTGTCTTGATAAACGGATTCGGCAGGTACCGCAGATAACCTTTTTCGGGGTCGGTAACAATTCCGCCGCTCTGTCCTGCCAATTCAGGATTTGCCAAACGTCCTAAATCGGATTGCAGTCCGCCGCCCATTTTGTCCAACATTCCCGTCCATTTTTCGGCTTCGCTGCGGTACGCCATCATCGCATCCCAACGCCGTTTTTGTTCAAATGCCGTGTCATTTTTCAAGTCCGCTTTTGTTTGCAGAAAACGCTCCCGGCTGCCTTTGAAGGCGGCAATATCTTTTTCTGTATCGGCGGCACCGGCACGCAGCGAAGCAAGATACCGGTTAAAAACCGCATCGGCATCTTCTTTTTTGACATTCGGATATTTTTTCAGGTACCTTGCATAGTACTCATCCCAAGCCTTTTCGTAAGCGGTGAACGTTTTGGCATCTTTTCCGCCTGCATCTTTAATTGTACCGATTTCGAGGCGTTCGATACCGTCGAGGTCGGGCAGAAAATTGTAGTAAAATTGTGCCGTCGGTCCCTTGGAAATACCGAGAAAACCTTTTGCGGAGAAACCTTCGGCGGGGTCGAATTTGTGCAGCCCTTCATAAAAAAAGTGCCAGCCGATGACGAGCCGCAGGAGAACGATAAGGGTGACCGCAACGCAGCAGAAACTGTACTTGGAACAATGAGAACTCACGTGTATTTTCCTTTTGATTTTAGATGTCTCCGTGATTATAACGGATAGTTTCGGCGAAGCAAGCGTTTTACCCACCGCTTCGGTCAGGGGCAAGGCAAAAAGGCGAACTTGACAAAGACGCACCAGTAATTGATAATGTGCCGGACAAGATGCTTTTCTTTTTGTTATTGTAATGATTTTATCAACCCGTAATTCCGTTTCCGATTTTGATTACCTTGCCAAAGAACATCTTCGGGAGATTCAGTGGCGGAAATTCGAGACGATTCTCCGGCACGCTTACGACAACGGTCCTTGGTATCA
>JAITQJ010000097.1 GCA_031288955.1 Planctomycetaceae bacterium
TACCGGAATCGGTAATGAAATCTTTTTCGCCGTCAATCGTCAGAATGTCGATTTGGCTTTTCCACGGACCGCCGCCCGGACATTTCGGTTCGCAATCACAGCCGCCGTCGCTTTGGTCAACGGGCCACTTCACGTTTTTTTCTGTTGTGAGACCGCTTGACCAATTTTCTCCGCCGAGGACTTCGCGCACAACGGGGTCAACCTCAATTTCCAATGCCCGCTTTCGGGCTGGGTGATTCTCGTAGAACTTCATACAACCGCTGGGAGCGTGAAAAATTGTAACGCCTTTGTCCCGTGCTGCTGTCAGGACTTTGTTCATCTGCGGAGCCATTTCGGCAACGCGGGCAGTCGCTCCTTTGCACCAGTGCTGGTTCCACATATCGCAGATAACGATGGCGGTTTCTTTCGGATTCCATTCCTGAACTTCGGTCTTGACTTCAAAGGCATCTTTAGCCTCACCGGCAATGCGGCTTTGCAGATGTACCTTTACGGTATCCGCCGCAAAGAGGGCAGGGGCGAGCAGGGCAAGCGGCAGAATTCCGCCGAGACAACAAGCAAGTGTTTTGTTCATCGTTAACTCCATAATAAAAGGGGGTACAGGATTGATTCTAGCCTCTTGGAATATCAGATGCAATAGAAAAGGGGAGCAGTTAAATACCTATTTTCGCTTCTATCTGTTCTCTTACATTCAGACCGTTCTTTGATTGTTCGGCATCATAAATAATCCCCTGCCGTTGCTTTTGTCCATCTCCCCCCAAAAAAAACTCATCTTGCAATGAAGTAGATAATTCAGGATACTGCGCACGATGCGGGTACTTTGCCGAAGCAATCTGTTTACTGCCTGTGCCGCCTTGCTGCTTGCGGTGTGCGGCTGCGCTTCGTATCAGCCGTTTTCGGCAAAGCAATTTTCGTGGCAATGGAACGAAACGAGTGCGAATAACCCGATATTTGTCGAGGCATACGACCACGAATTCCTCTGGCAGGTACTCGTTGACGTTGTTGATTCGCATTTTGACATTGCCCGTGAAATGCCGATTCGCCTTTACGGCAGCGTTTTGACCGAGGGGCATATTGAAACGGAACCGAAAATGGGGGCATCACTGCCGGAACTTTGGCACGCCGATTCCGCCGGTTTTCGGGAACGGTTTCATTGCACGCTGCAAACGATACGGCGGCGGGTGGAAATTCACGCAGTACCGGAGACGGGCGGTTATACCGTCGAGGTAAAAGTTTTCAAGGAATTGGAAGACAATGAGCGGACGCTGCAATCGCAGACGGATACGGCGAGTTTGCGTTTCAAAGAAGATGTCAGTCAATTTGCGAAGGAAATTGATGTCGATACGGATTCCTCCGGCTGGTATATTATTGAACGTGATGCTGCAATGGAAGAGCGGCTGTTGTTAGAAATTCTCTACCGCCTGAAAAATCCTTCGGAAATTATCCGCAAATCCAAAGAACCGATGCGCTGATAACGGCGGCATCATTGTCAGAGCGATTAACACACCGGCGTTAACGGAGCCGCATCGTAAAATTGCGGTAAAACCGGATTGGTGCTACAATATGCCTCGATGTTTAGCCGTTTTTTTGAAAAATCGAAGAGAATAAAATGTATCAGCCGATTCAAATTGACAGAAAGAATTTAACGATAATGGGCGTGCCGTTTCCCGATTTGGAAACTCTTGACAGCACTGCAAATGCTGTCGGAACCAATATGTTTGAAGGATTTGAACCGACCAGTAAAAGTATTACGCTCATTCGGGATTACGTTACGGATAAAATCACTTCTGCACAATTTATCGAAGCAGTGAAAGCCAAGGAATATGTCTGACATCTATCAATATACCGACCCTGATTACGTTTACACCGACCCGAAAACCGGACTGCTGCGTAATCTTGCCGGTATTACCGCACGGGAGGATTTGTTAATTGCCGAAAGCGGATTTTCAACCAAGCGGGCAAAAGAACTGCTCAAAAAGCCGATTAAGATAAAGGACTCGCTGTCATTACTGGAAATACATAAATACTTGTTTCAAGACATTTACGCTTGGGCAGGACAAACACGAAAAGCCGAAATTGCAAAATCGGGTAAGCAATTTTTTCCGTTGAGTCATTTTCGGCAGGCGTTTTTGTATATTGATACTTTGCTTGCGGAATATAGAACGCTCAAGAAGAAGGATAAAAAAGCGGTTGCCGATAAGTTGTCTGCGATATTAGATACGGTGAATTTTCTGCATCCTTTTCGGGAGGGAAATGGACGGTCTCAACGGGAATTTGTGCGGTGTTTAGCGTTAGAAAAAGGATTTATGCTGAATATGAATCCGCCGGATAATCTGGATGTTTATGAACGTTATATGAAAGGAACGATTGACGGCGATACGAAGTTGCTGTCCGATTTGATTTTAGAATTGCTGTCAGAATAACTCCTGTTCAAGTATTTTACAAATTCTGTTTTTATGCAAATATCCTTACACGAAATTTTGGTTAAAGACCTCTTTGAAGGTTACGTTGACAATCAAGAGGAAGGCGTTGCCGGCTTCGGCGGAAAATTAAATATCCGTCCGCCGTATCAGCGGGAATTCGTCTATAAAGACAAGCAGCGGAACGCCGTTATCGAAACGATT
>JAITQJ010000129.1 GCA_031288955.1 Planctomycetaceae bacterium
CATACAGGAAAAAGGGCTTATCCGGCGTATCCTTTTTATGCTCGGTAATAAACCGCGATGCCTGTGCGCTCAATGCGGTCGTAAAATAATACTCTTTTTCCGGTTGATATTCCGGGTCATTAAACGGCGATATGGGAGTGTTGTCCCGAATGAGCAGCGTCGGGTCAAAATAATTCACCGCCCCGTGAATCGTGCCGTAATACCGGTCGAACCCGCGTTGCAGGGGCCAATTATCCGTCCGTCCGTCCGCATCGGTTTGGTCGGTCACGTGCCACTTGCCGATAGCGTAATTCCGGTATCCTGCCGTTTTAAGAACTTCGGCAATCGTTACGCTGGTCGGCAGTAAATCGCCGCGGTAACCCGGCAAACCGCCGTGATTGCTGCCGGTCATATGTCCCATACCGGCTTCGTGCGGATGCAGTCCGGTCAGAAGCGAAGCCCGTGTCGGGCAGCAACGTGCCGTATTGTAAAACTGCGTGAAGCGGATACCGCCTTCGGCAAGGGTGTCGAGATTCGGCGTTCGGATTTCGCTGCCGTAGCAGCCCAAATCGGAATAGCCCATATCATCGGACAGGAACAAAATGATGTTCGGTTTCTCTGCCGCAAAAAGCAACGTGCCGAACAGGATAAACAAAACACTCCAAAGGAAAGATGTTTTCATCGGTTAATGGGTTAAAGGGGGGTACTGTGTTGTTCTTTTCTTCAATAAGCGGTCTTGATGAGTCGTTCGCAGACTAATCAAAATCGCCCCATACTTTTGGGACATTGTTCTTATAGCCTTTCGGAGGGTCGCCGGAAATCAACGCCGGAACCGCCTGCTTTGCATAAAACCGATACCGCTCTAAAAGTTCTTTTAACTTTTCCGGTTGAGCGGCAGCAAGGTCATTCTTTTCATTCGGGTCATCTGCCAGATTGAACAATTCCTGTTTCGCCTGATTCGGTTTATCCAAATTGGTCAAGACAAGTTTCCAACTGCCGACCCGAACGGCACCGCGGTCATCATAAGCATTGTGCAGCAATTCTTTTCGGGCTGACGCTTTCCCTTCGAGAATCGTGTCCCTTTGATTTACACCGTCAAGCGGCAAACGCTGTTCCGTTGACGCACCAACGATATTAAGCAGTGTCGGATACAAATCGGTGATGTGAATCAATTCATTGGAAACGCTGTTCGCTTTGATTTTTCCGTTCCAGACGATAAATGCCGGCACCCGCACGCCGCCTTCGTAAAGCGTTCCTTTACCGGCACGCAGTTCACCGTTGTCGGTTGTTTTCTTGGGATTCGGACCGCCGTTATCGCTCGAAAAGAAAATCAACGTGTTGTCCCGTATTCCCTTGTCATCTAATGCCTTGATAACACGCCCGACAGCAGCATCCATTACCGTTACCATTCCCGCATAAGTCCGGCGGGTATCCGTTCCGGGCAGAGATTTATACTGCGCATTGATTTCTTCATTCGGGGCTTTTTGATACGGACCGTGAACGGCATTAAACGGAACGTACAGAAACAGCGGCTTTTCGGTGTTATGCTCTTTGATAATCCGGGCGGCATCATCGGCAAGTAAGTCGGTCGAGTATCCTTCCTCTCTGACCGCAGCCCCGTTACGGTGCCAGTCGAGCGCACCGTCCCGATAGTGGGTGTAATAATCCATCGCTCCGTTATACAAGCCGTAATGGTAATCAAAACCCCGCTGGAGCGGCTGGTATTCTTTTTTCACGTGTCCTAAATGCCACTTGCCGGTAATCGCCGTGTAATAACCGGCATTATGCAGTACGTTTGCCAGCGTCTGCTCTTCGGAAGCCAAACCGTGATTTGCCCAAGGACGAATGACACCGGTTTGCAGACCATAACGGATAGTGTAGCGTCCGGTCATCAGCGAAGCCCGTGTCGGGGTGCAGACGGGCTGAACATAGAATTGTTCTAACTTCAAACCGCTGTCGGCAAGTTTGTCGAGGTTCGGCGTTTTGACTTCCTTGCCGTGCCAGCCGACATCTGCCCAGCCGAGGTCATCGGCAAGGAAAATCACAATGTTCGGCTTCTCCGCCGCAAAAAGCAACGTGCCGGACAGGATAAACAAAATGCTCCAAAGGAAGGATATTTTCATCGGTTAATGGGGTGAGGGGGTAAATGTTATTTTTGCGTCAGTACCGTTAATCTCTTTCTGCCATTCTTGTAATTGTTTCCGAAAGGATTCGACTAACTGCGTTTCCTTGCCGGCAAGGTTTTGCGATTCGGACGGGTCATCAACGATGCGGTACAGTTGCGGACGGGAAGCGTCAAATTGCATCAGGAACTTCCACTCGTTCCAGCGCAACGCCAAATCGGGAAGCGGACTGTCCTGCGGTCCCGCTCTGTCCGGCGGACGCTGCCAGAAAACCGGTTTCGTCCGCCGTTGCTCTGCCGTTTTACCAAGCAGCACGTCCGAAAAGTCTTCTCCGTCAAATTGGTATTCCTGCGGAACCGTTATACCGGCAATTTTTAGCAGACTGGGAGCAAAGTCAATGGACGTAAAAACCGCCTGTCCGTTTTGCGTGCCGTTCACCTTTTTGCCGACCAGTCCGGGTCCCCAAACGATGAGCGGCGAACGAATTCCGCCCTCATAAAGTTGTCCCTTGCCGCCTTTGAAGGGCAGCGATGAACCTGCACCGGGTTCCGGTCCGTTGTCGCTCAAAAGCAGAATAAGCGTGTTATCCCGCAGTGCCGGATTGCTCCGCACATAATCGAAAAGTGCGGACAGAGATTCGTCCATCTCGGTAAGAACACGATGATACCGCTCCTTTTTTCCCTTAACCGTGTTCCCGTTGGACGGGAAAAACGGCGAGTGAACGTCATCCAGCCAAAGATTGACATAAAACGGCTTTTTCTCTCCTTGCGCTTTCTTAATGAATTCCAATGCCGCCGCAGTGTATTTTCCTGTTACCAAGTGCCGCTCCGCCCACTCAATTTTACCGCGTCCCAAATTATCAGAACCCAATGCGTGTTTTTCTGGTTTGCTGCCGTCAAAAGCATTTTTCAGCGGCAAAATGCGGTCGCCGAGACCTTCAAAGTTGGTCAGAGACGCGTCAAAGCCGTATTCCGTTATCAGCGGCGCATCGCCGACATCACGCTGTCCGCCGAGATGCCATTTACCAAAATGCCCCGCTGCATAACCTTTCTCCTGAAACAGGCGGGGAAAAGACGGTGCCTGCAAATCAAGCCACTGCGACATTTGGCGTTTGATGTTCTCCTGCCTGTTTGCCAGATACGATGTTATTTTCCAACGCTGCGGATACTGCCCCGTAATAATACCGCAGCGGGACGGTGAACACAGCGGAGCGGAAACATAAAACGACGTGAACCGCTGCCCTTCCGTTGCCAACCGGTCAATGTGAGGTGTCTTGACGTTCTGCGGTTGCGAAACAATACCGGCGAAACAGGACAGGTCGCTCCAGCCCATATCGTCAATCAGCACAACGATAATGTTCGGCGGTGCAGACGCAGATTCCCCGCCCGCACCGGTTGTTCCGGTACACAGGAAAAACGTCAGCAATAAAAGGGATAAAGGTTTCATCTATTCGTAATTTATTCGTGCATTAGCGGCTCAAAAAGCGAGTGAGGGAACAACTCTACTGTCCGCTTCCTGCTTCTTTCGGTCTCTCTACGGTAAAATCAAACGTCTTGTTCCCGCCCCGTATTGAGGAAAAAACGAATCCGCTGGTTTGCGGAGAGGTGAATTTGTCATCAACCCGCTCCGTCTCATCAAGCGTGTAGTTTTCCGTCCCGTCTTTGGCTCCAATCTTTTTGATTAAGGCGGTGTTTGCGAGATATACCTGATACTCTCCGACAGGAATTCCGGCACCGTCCCTCGTATCACCGGCAGCATAATGCCCGTTTGCATCAAGTTTTCCCGTGAAGGTGAAAGCCGGTGAAACAAAGCAAACCTGTCCGAAAGCGACCGGCTCGCCGTCCGGGAACGTTACCGTTCCGTGAACCTTGACTCTTTGCGAACAGCCGGCAGCCGACAACAATAACAACGTGAAAATAATGAAATGCTTCATTGGTAACAAAAATTGATGAGGGATAATGGAAAATTGAAAATCAGGATACTGTTTAGACTGTTACGTTTTTAGTTTTCCCCTCATTTTCAATTACCCCTTTTTACGGAATGTTCACTGCCTCTCCGTCGTTCGTTTTGGCAAGGTGATAATTCAACTCCCAGTTGATGTTCGCATTAACACTGTGAACCGTCCCGTCTCCAACAGCAAACTGACAAATTCCCTGATGAATCCCGCCATAAACGGCGTGATACAGATTGACAACCGAATTACCGTTTTCGTCGTTCAGGGCAATAATTCCGCTGCCGCTGCCGTCATCTAACCCCTCGCTTATTTTCGGAGAATCGTTCGGCGAGCGTTTAATGCAACTCTGCGTGGAATAAATCGGTCGGGCAATGTTCATATTCTGCGGATTTGTGCTCGGACTTAAATAACTGCCGTCCCACTGTCTTTTGTAGGCAAGTGTTGTGATGTCCGCAGCATCCGGGTCGAGTTGAACATTCCATAATTCGACGGGAATAAATTTTTCGCCGATGATGAGTTGGTTGCTTGTCCCGTCCGTCCAATCGGAAAAAGTATTGCGGGAAGCCCAAGCCGTGATGAAGGGGGCATCAGCAGCATCGCTCCCTACGTCTTTCTTGGGTGTCTTTGCTGCCACAGCAGGGTCGAATTCAGGAGCAGACACCAAAAACGGTCCGAACGTTTTTGCGAGCCGCTGATTATA
>JAITQJ010000150.1 GCA_031288955.1 Planctomycetaceae bacterium
CTCTCTCTGATTCGCGCTCTCTAGAGATGTCGGTTTTGCAACATTACGTTGCGGTAAACATTGTGTGAACATAGTGATTCTCCTTTCAAAAAGTGAGGCTGCAATACGGCAATGTACCATATTTTCTAGAATTATTCTACCGCATAAACGAACAAATGTCAAGGGGAGAGTTTTTATTTTTCAGACTCTTTGCGGCGGACTGCGTCAATTTAACAAAATAAAACGCCGGATTTTACAAGGTTTTGTCTCAAATTCGGCAGTACCGAACAAGTTTACTTTATTCAACCGTTAACACAAATTTCTCAAACAGCCCGTAACCGATAGTATCGTATGCTGCACCGCCGGGCTGATGTTCCGGGGCTTTGTGGAACATACCGGGCCACGCACTGCCCCGCAACTGTCCGGTGTGATGCGGTCCTAACAGGTTCTTCGGCGTTCCATAAACAATCACCGAAACGGTATTGTCCCCGTCTTTCAGCAATTTTGTAACATCTGTTTTCCACGGTGCCGAAATAACAAAACCCGCCGCCTTGCCGTTGACAACGATTTGTGCCGCCGCTCCGTACCAGCCGTTCGGACTCTCCGGCAGTTTGACATAATAACGTTTCTTCGCATCTATTTTCGTTATCGGGAATTGCTGCGAATACTCAACCTCGCCGCTGTAAAACGGCATTCCCTGAACTTTCCAGCCCTGCGCTGCCGTCTTCGCACCTATACCGCTGCCGTCAACGAGATGTGCTGCCCTGCGGTCAAAACCGCCGGTCGCTAATTCACTGGACGCTTTCACTTTTACATCTTTAACCGCTGTAAGTTGTCCGTTTGCAGACTTGGTTAAAAATTGCACTTCCGAAATACCTACGTAACCGTCATCTGCCGGTTTTGTCTTCTCTGCAACCGGATAGGAAATGCCGCTGTAATTCGACAGGATTTTGAACGAAATCGTCTTGAGCGGCTGCGGCGAAGCAAGCGGCAGGACAACCGGCTTGCCGTCGGCAAGAGGCAAATCGACTTTGCCCAATCCGGTTATTTCAACCGACTTCACGCCCCGGCTTTGCAGATTCTGTTCGTTGTAATTCCAAATCCGCACCGCTGCAACCGGCTCTTCCTTACCGAACGTAAACTCCAATGACGGCGACTTGTCGGCAGGAACTCCGCCGGAAAGCCAAGCGACTCCTTCGATAGCATCGCTGTGATTTTCCTGAATTTCCTCCGGCGTTTCTTCTTTGGCGAACTCCAATGCTTTGGCGGCGGTTACAACAAAACCTTTTTCGGCATTTTGCAGCGAAAAGTTACCGAGCAAATACGCCGGTTCGAGTTCGTGTTCAATCGTCATCGGACGGGCAACGATTTTGACCGTGTTTTCGCCTGTTTGGGCAGCCTTCGATAAATCAATTTTACCGAAAGAGCGGTCTAACCACCAAACATCCGGCATTGCTTTGACTTCAATCTCGTTACAGAAAATTTTGTACAAATCGGGACGTTCAATCACGATGGACAGATTTTTTGTAACATCATCTTGCAGCGTAAAATGATACGCTGCCTCAAAACCGCTGTCCGCAGGAAACGTCTTTTTTATCAATTCGTCTTTGAATTGTACCTGATGGTCCCAGGGATTCGCACCGAAACCGTGCTTCTGAAAAATCCAGCGGTTTGCCGCCCAGGTATAAACATCTTTCTTCTCCTCGCCGCCGACTTTGACATCGACGTAATCCAGCGTCAGAACATTGTCTTCAAGACGTTTGATGGTGATAGGAGAACCCGCAGGCAAATTTGTTTCTGCCGGAGTCAGTTCTGTTGCGGCGGCACGTGTTTTTTTGCCGCTGACGAGCAGAATACTTCCTGACGGCGGCAGCGTAATTTTGTCCGCCGCTGTTGCAGCCGGTTGTCCGGTGAACAGATTCCACTCCTGAAAAGGTTTGTCCGATTTGATTTCAACCTCTGCCGGTTGGTTCTGATTGGAATTGCAGATGAACAACACTTCGCCGTCTTTCAGTATGCGGCGGTGATGGAACACGCCGCGCTGCGGTTCGGCAGTAATTGATGAGCCGGTTTTAGCGGTACGTTCGGCGGCAATTTTCACCGCCTCGTCAGGCGCAACCTTGCGGCAGCGGCTCTGAATCTCTGCCGGCATCTTGCTTTCCTTGCCGTCAATGCGCACTGGCAAATCGCCGCAAACCAATAGCTGTCCGCCGTTTTTCACATACTCCATCAACTGTTTCACTGTAACAGCGTCAAGATTTTCCGTGTAGGGCGGAATGATGACGAGGTCGTAATGCCCCTTGTTGACCGAAAACACCGGTGCATTATCTACCGTATTTCTGTTACGGCGTAAAATTCGCCGTGCCTGATTGCCGCTATCGCTCACTTTTCCGAAACGTTTGATAACATCTTCGCTCGCCAAATCGTATTCGACTTGCGAACGTTCGAGAGCATTGACAAGGTCGGTGAATGACTGCCCGATTTTGCCGAGTTCCGGTGTTCCCTGATACATCCACGCCGTTGTTGTCGGTTCAATGACAAGAACGTGATTGACCTGCCGTCCTTGCGATAAGACATAAGACAATCGGGTAAAGTAGTCTTCTAAAACGTGATAACCTTTGAACCAATTTGCGTGATAGGAAAACGATTGCGGATGGTCGCGCTTGCGTGCGCCCCGAATGGTAACGTACGACAAATGTTCGTTATTCGTGTTCACGCCGAGAGCATAAGACCAATCGCCGAGCCGCTTCAAATCCTCAAAGCGGATGTCCCAGCCGCCTGCTCCGTAATTTTCCGAAAGCGTGCGGCTGCGTCCCAACTGATTCGCTATGGATGCCAATTCCTTGACGGAACGGACGTTGCCGAACTGCGTCCCGGAATTGCTGTCGTTGTACGTATTCATCAGCAAATCAATGGCGGGACGCTGATGCCAAGCGTACATTGCCATATTGTCGGGACCGTGCGACGTGCCGGGCCAACCGTGTTCCCAATAATGACCGGTGAATTGCAGAGCGTATTTTTCGCAGCGTTCAAAATACGGCTTCGACCAGTTTTCGATGAATAAATCGAGAACGATTTGATGAAAATTATGCCGGACTTTTTTATAATCGCCGACCGGTTTGTTCAGAGACGGCAGATTATCAACGAGCGAATAGCCGAATTTTTTTTCAAAAGCAGCGGGAATCTCATCGTTCCAAGCAATCGTTCCGCCTGCAAGTCCGAACGCAGGGTGCGGCTCGTCCGTAAAAATGCCGGGAACCCGTTTGCCGAATTCTTTACGGATTGCCGGGTCTTTAGCGTAGGCTTCCAACGTGATGTCGAGAAATTTTTCTGCAACGCCCTTTTTCAGGAGGTCAACGTGCCATTTTCCGCCGTACCAGCCGCTCTGCCCAGAGTATTGATTGCGGGTAAGGAGATATTTTTTCCCGTCTGGTTGGGGGGCTAACTTTCCCGCCTTTTTAATTTGTTCCGTGATATTTTTTCCGTCTGCATCGAAAATGTACTCAATATCGCCGCCGAGGGTATCGAGTTTTGCAACTTCCTCAAACCGCAATCCCCGTCCGCGGGACTCCGGCATTGCATCGGGAACGAGACCGCCGGCAAAGCCGCTGGGGTACGAATTTTCATCGTAAATCCAGACGTTCATATCAAGTTTCTGCGCTTCATCAAGGGCGGCGTTCCATCGGGCGAACCATTCTTCGGAAAGATACGGGGTCATCAAACCGGGACGAGGATGAACCCAAACCTGTTTGACGTGCTGACCGGCGAGGTCGCGGATTGTCCCGCGAACTTGTTCTTCGGTGAGCCGGTCGTTCCACGTCCACAGGGGACCGGTGGAGAAGTCCCGACCAGGGGCAGCGAAGTTCTTCTGCAACTCGGCAACGGTCGGATTCGTTATCGGATTGAGTTTGGACTCCTGCGCATTGATTGCTGTACAAAAAATCGCAAACGAAACGAGAACGGATAATATTCGCATAGTGTTTTGGAGAAGAGTACGGTGAAACTGCATACCATAATAACACACACAGCATCGTTTTGCAAACCTTTGTTCCATTGCGAAGGCGGAGTGTCAAAAATTGTTATTGGGATAGGTTATCATACGCCGCGCAAGCAAAATTGCTTGCGCTTTGCCGGGCATAACGGAATTTTATGGAACGGGGCAAGTATTTTTCAGCCTAGTTGCCTAGTTATAGTTATACTTTTTCAAAAACGGCAGCCGGACACTGACGTGTTTTATCCATTCTCTCGCCATCAATTCGTGTCCCGCAATGGTAGGATGGCAGCCGTCCCACGTCCAATGGTTCAGCGGAGCCGACTTCGCCGCCCGCTCAAACATTGCCGGATAATCAACTAAAACGGCATCAAATTCTTTCGCCAGTTTTTTGACCGCTTCGGCAAGCGGCGGCAGTTCCCTTTCCCACCTTTCCCACGCTTCCCAAACAGCCGCCTGCCCTGCAATGCGGTAAATAAACGGAACGCCCAGCACGAAAAGTATCTGCGGATTCGCCTCTTTACACTGACGCAACAAACCGCGGTACCGCTCCTCAAATGTCGCCGTATCGTATTTTCCTTTGCGGTTATGAATGTTCGCACCGGCATCATTCACGCCGACCAAAACGCTCAACACATTCGGTTTCAACGCCAACGTATCTTTTTCCCAGCGGTCTTCAAGGTCTGTTACCTTGTGTCCGCTGATACCGCGGTTGTGAAACACGAATCCTGCATTAGGAAAGTCCGCTGCCAATCGGCTGCCGACAGCAAACACATAACCGTGTCCCAAAATATGATTCAGGTCTTTAATGTTGCGTCCCCAGTTTCCGTCCGTGATAGAGTCGCCCTGAAACAGAAAGACCAGCCCTTTTTCTTTTTCTGTAACAGGAATGTCTTCCGCCGAAACTTCGGAGACGTTCACCGCCGCTCCTAAAACACCGGCAGAACCGCTTGCTGCCATAAATTGCCGTCTTGAAATGGGAAAAGTCATATCGTTCATCTTTTGAGTTGTACCGCTCTGAATTATACCCTCTTTTGGGCAGATGTGCCAAAGCCTCAACCCTTTCCCCAAAATATAGCATAAAAAACGGCACGTCCAAGTATTTGCCTTGCCAAACCGAAAACGGGGGTATTGACATTAACCGGATACAAAGTATCCGGCTCTCGTGATTTATAGTAAAAACGTTGCCCTGCCGAGAGCCGGCGGCTGTGCCGCCGGCTTTTACTGTCCGCTAACTAGGGACACACGCACGCCACAGTGGAGGATCGTGCTGACAGGCGTGTCGTCGAACCGAAACGCCGACCGGCAATCCTCCGCGCCGTAGTTCCAACTGCCGCCGCGGAGCACACGATTACTGCCGGACGAAGCACCTATGGGGTCAGTTACGTCATCCGCAGGATAAGCACCGTACCAATCGTTACACCACTCATACACGTTGCCGTGCATATCATACAAACCCCAAGCATTCGCTTGCTTTGTACCAACCTCGTGCGTCTTACTGTCGCTGTTCCTGTCGTACCACGCCATCTGGTCCAAATCACCCGCATAAGCATCGCTCGTCCCCGCTCGGCAAGCATATTCCCACTGCGCCTCCGTCGGCAGCGAAAATTTATATCCACGCGGGGCAATATCCGCCGCCAATTTGCTCAACCGCGAAACAAACGTTCGGCAATCACTCCAAGATACACTCTCTACCGGTAACTTCGCTCCTTTGAAATGACTCGGATTCTCTCCCATTATCGACTCCCACTGCTCTTGTGTTACCTCCGTTTCCAGCATATAAAATCCTTGCGTCAACGTCACTTGGTGCGGCGTTGTCCCGCTGACGTGATCGCCCATCGTGAACGTTC
>JAITQJ010000153.1 GCA_031288955.1 Planctomycetaceae bacterium
ATTCGCAAAGGCGAACGAATTGATTCCGGCGATTATGTCGTGAATAGTACAATGATGGCGATACTCGGTCAGATGGCTTGTTACACAGGCAGAATGATAAGTTGGAAAGAATTGTACGATTCCAAGTTCGTATTCAAGCCGGCACCGGAGGAATGTGTTGCCGGTATAGAGCCGCCGGTCAAACCGGGCGAAAACGGTTTGTATCCCGTGCCGGTACCGGGAAGAGACAAGTGGTGGTAAACGTATTCGGAATGAATAATGAATAATGAACAATGAATAATGGGAGAAAACAGATTCCACAAACTGTATTAACCCGTGTATTCATTGTTCGTTATTCATTGTTGTAATCACCGGTATCTCTGTTAGAATTTCAACGTATCCAATCCAGCCTTAATAGCACAATGAATCCTGTAACAAATTTCCCAAACCGCCGTTCGTTTTTGCAGACCGCCGCAGGCTTTGCCCTCGGCAGTGCCGCCGGCAGTGCTGCCGCTCCGCTTGCTTTTGGTGCTGATACCAAACGCCGCTATCCTTATGCCTGCTCCACCATCAATTACTCTACGCTTTCTTTTGAAGAGGCTTGCAAACGGATTGCGGCTCTTGGTTATGAAGCGGTCGATATTTGGCATTCCGTCGGCAGCAGTATGAAGTGTCCGCATTTGGAATACATCGGCAGCACGCTCAAAGCGGAAGGCTTGATGAAAGTGCTGGAACAAAACCGTCTCAAACTGTGCGGCTTTTCGGTTTACGGCACGAGTTATGCCAAGTATGCCGAACTGCTCGGTCAATGCGGCGGCGGAGTTGCGGTTCGGGGCAGTTGCTCTGTGTCCGGTTCGCTCAATGAAGATATGAAAAAGTTCATCGAGTCGCTCAAAGCGGACATCGAACTTTGCGAAAAGCACAATTCGTATCTGCTGATTGAAAATCACAGCGGTAATGCGCTGCTCAACAAACTGGATTCGCTGAAAGCGTTTGTTGACATCAACAAGAGCGGCAGGCTCGGCATTGCATTGGCACCGTATCACTTTCTGGCAAACAAGGAGTCGGTTACCGAAGCCGTCCGTGTTTGCGGCAAGCAACTCGGTTTCATTTATTTTTGGACGAACGAGCCGGGCGAAAAACAGATGCCGGGCGTTGGTTCGGTCGATGTGAAGGACTGGTTTCCGGCATTGGATTCGGTTGGTTATTCGCGGTACATCACGCCGTTTATGCACCACGAACCCGCCCCGGACAAAATGGACGAACTGCACCGCCGGTCGTTAAAATACCTGAAGAATTTGGAACAGCAACGCTGAAAGAGTGCGGCGGTATCATAACGCTTGACAAGGCACGTTTTTTTGCGATACTTGCTGCAATACCCCATTCACAAGGAACCACTATGTACCGAATCACTGCGTACCGAATCACTGTCGCCGCCCTGTTTGTGTTCGCTGCCGCAACGCTTTTTGCCCAGGAATTGCCGGAAACGGCTGCCGGTTGGCAAAAATATGCGAAAAATCCCGTACTCGGAAATAAAGATACCGGTACCTGTTTTGATATTGCCGTAATCAAAGAAGCCGGTCTTTATAAAATGTGGTTCTCGTGGAGACCCAAGAAATCCATCGGATACGTTGAAAGCAAAGACGGCATCAACTGGTCGCAGCCGGTCATTGTTCTCTCGCCGGCAAACAACGATTGGGAGCAAAACCTGAACCGTATCGGAGTTGTGAAAAAGGACGGCATCTATCATCTGTGGTACACCGGTCAGCGTTCGGGAGGCAAAGAAGGCTTTTCGTCCATCGGTTACGCAGCGAGTTCTGACGGCATCAAGTTTGAGCGGAAATCGGATAAGCCGGTACTCGAACCCGGCGAAGGCTGGGAGATGAAAACTGCCGTGATGTGTCCGCACGTCGAATGGGATGCCGCCGAACAGATTTTCAAAATGTGGTACTCCGGCGGAGGGAATTACGAACCGAATGCCGTCGGTTATGCAACGAGCAAAGACGGGCTTGTCTGGCAAAAGTACGCGAACAATCCGGTATTCTTTCCCGACAAGAGCAAAAAGTGGGAGCAGCACAAGGTTGCCGGTTTGCAGATTGTTAAACACGGCGGCTGGTACATTGCTTTTTATATCGGTTTTGAAAACGAACATCTTGCCCGCATCGGTATTGCCCGGTCAAAGGACGGCATTACGAATTGGCAGCGGATGCCGTCGAACCCGATTATTTCGCCCGGTAAAGATTGGGATGCAAGTGCGTGTTATAAGCCGTTTGCAATTTATGATGAGGCGGAAAAGAAGTGGCATCTTTGGTACAACGGCAGACATAACGCTCCCGAATACATCGGCTTGGCAACCCACGAAGGCGAAGATTTGGGATTCTAGTCGGGAATGAATAACAGATTTGTTCCGACCTGTATTGTCAATTCCCTGTTAAGGATAGCACAGACGAGTTTTGTCCGCAAGGTATCATCACTGCCAGCAAAAGCAGTCCGAAGAGGCACAGCGGTTGTTCAAATTCGAGTTGCCTATCTGCACTGAAGTTTTGTCATCGGCACCTATAAATCACCATTGTAATCAAAAAATACCAAAGGGATAGGGCTAACGCTGCCTTGAGTTGATAATGGCAACTTGATAGTTGATAATGGATACACGAACATCGTTACATTTTGAATTTCGTGCATCACTCTCTTTTCACCAAAGTTTTAATCATCGGCAGCGGAGCGGCAGGACTTTGCGCTGCCGTCCGGCTCCGAAACGAAGGCGTTGACGATATTCTTATCGCCTCCGACGGACTCCATTGCGGTACGTCCATCAATACCGGCAGCGATAAACAAACGTATTATAAATTATCACTCTGCGGAAAAGAAAACGATTCGGTTTATGATTTAGCCGAAACGCTTTACAACGGCGGAGCAATGCACGGCGACATCGCTCTGACCGAAGCCGCTTTGTCCGTCAGAGCCTTTATGCATCTCGTCAATCTCGGCGTGAAGTTTCCCACAGACCGCTACGGGCAGTTCGCCGGTTATAAAACCGACCACGACCCCCGCCAGCGGGCAACATCAACCGGTCCCTATACTTCGCGGGATATGTGCAACGCCTTGATAAAACGCGTTAAAGAATTGCAAATTCCCGTCAAGGAAAACTATCATTGCGTTAAACTGCTTGCCGAAAATAATGTTTGCTGCGGTGCCGTCTTTAGTACCGGTAAGGACGATATTGTAACCGTTATTGCCGATTACGTTGTCTTTGCGGTCGGCGGTCCCGGCAGCCTTTATGAAAAAAGCGTGTATCCTGAATCGCAGACCGGCAGCATTGGACTGGCTCTCGAAATCGGAGCGGAAGCCTATAATTTGCCGGAGTCGCAATTCGGCTTGGCTTCAACGGCGTTCCGCTGGAATGTATCGGGAACTTATATGCAGGTTATTCCCCGTTTCGTCAGTACCGAAGCGGACGGCAGCGGCGGGGAAGAGTTTTTGTTACAAACCGGCAAATCCGCCGGCGAACTTTATTCGCTTGTCTTTTTGAAAGGTTATCAGTGGCCCTTCGATGCGAAAAAGGCGGCAAACGGTTCGTCGCAAATTGACCTCTGGGTTTATCGGGAAACGGTTGAACGCCGCCGAAGGGTCTTTCTCGACTTCCGCTCTAATCCGCAAAATCTGGTTTTTGCGGAATTGTCGTCCGAAGCGTACCGGTATCTTGAAAAATCGAACGCTTTATTTGGTACGCCGGCTGAACGTCTGGAAAAAATGAATCCGGCAGCGGTGCAACTTTATGCTGAACATCAAATTGATTTGTATCACGAAATGCTGGAAATCGCGGTTTGCGCACAGCATAACAACGGCGGATTGGCGGGAACGGTCTGGTACGAATCGGTGAACGTAAAAAATTTGTTTCCTGTCGGCGAGGTCAATGGTTCGCACGGCATTACCCGACCCGGCGGTGCCGCATTGAACGCCGGTCAAAGCGGTGCCTTCCGTGCAGCGGAACAGATTGCGAAGCGGTTGAGAACAGAGGACGGCAACCGGAAAATTGAAACGGAAGACGGAAAACGCTGTGCTTTTAGTCCGTTTTCAGATTTTCCATTTCCAACGCCCCATTCCCCATTAGACCGTTACGGCGGTATTTATCGCCGGCGGGAAGAGTTGGCAGAAGCGGTTCGGGCGGCGAGAGAGTTGTATTTGCAAACGCGGTCGCATTATGCTTTAACCTGTTATGTTTATTTGGATGCGGTTCGTTTTGCGGCGGAAGCCGGTGTCGGCAGCCGGGGCAGTGCGCTGGTGTTGAACAACGGCGTGATAGAGGCGGAGAATCCTGAATTCCGCAGCAAGGTGTTAGTTAGCCGGTTTGTTTCGGAAACGGACACGGCGGAACACCATTTTGAGCCGTGCCGTCCGCTGCCGCAAACTGACCTCTGGTTTGAAACGGTATGGCAGGAATTTACAATGAGCGGGGAAAAGATAATGTCGGAAAAATGTCCGTCAAACGCCGATAATCAGTCCTGACCGTCATCGGCTTGCATAAAAGCGAAGCCTTGCACACAGACCGGCTTGCATTGCCGGTTTATTTCTGTATATTTTACCATATAGTATGGTAAAAGGGACCCGATATGAAATGTATCATCGTAACACCGGAAAAGACTGTTTTGGATACCGAAACGGCGTTCACCGTTTTGCCTCTCATTGACGGCGAATACGGTATTATGCCGCATCACGCCCCGCTTGTTGCCCGGCTCGGTGCCGGTGAACTCCGCATTACCGATAGCGGCGGCAGTGTCACCAATTATTACGTCGAAGGCGGCTTTGCCGAAGTTATCGGCGATACTATCAATCTGCTGACGATGCACGCTTTGCCGGCAAGCGAACTGGACGTTGCCCGTGCCGAAGAACAACTTGAAAAGGCATTGGCAAGACCGGGCGATACACCGGAACTCGCAAAAATCCGTCAGGAAAAAATTTACAGCCGGCGGGCAAGACTCCGTGTTGCACACCGCGTTGCAGATGCCGCAGCGAAAGGACGATGAGCGAAAATATCTATAAGCCGGACTTGATGGAAATCCTCGAAATTACGCAGCATACCGCTGACGTAAAGTCGGTGAGAATCCGGTTCATTGACGAGCAGCAGCAGAAAAATGTCTCGTTTAACGTGGGGCAGTTCGGAATGTTCAGCGTCTTCGGCTGCGGCGAGTCGGTTTTCAATATCTGTTCGAGTTCTAACTGGAAAAATTATTTGGAGTTTTGTTTCCGCAAGACGGGACGTTTAACCGAGGCGATGTGGGAGACGGCGGTCGGCGATACGATTGGTTTCCGGGGACCTTACGGTAATTCGTATCCGATGGCATCTTGGGAAGGCAAAGACCTTGTGTTTGTTGCCGGCGGAATAGCGATGCCGCCGATACGGTGTGCCATTTGGTACGCTTTGGAGAATCGGGAAAAGTACGGCAAGATAACCATTGTCTATGGTGCGAGAACGGTGGGCGACCTTGTTTTTAGGGACGATTTGTCAAAATGGCAGGAATATCCGAATGTCGATGTGCTGCAAACGGTTGACCCTGGCGGGGAAACGCCGCAGTGGACGGGCAAGATTGGTTTTGTGCCGAACGTGTTGAAGGAGGCGAGGTTTAATGCTCAAAACGCCGCTGCGCTGGTTGTTGGACCGCCGGTGATGATAAAGTTTTCGTTACCGGTGTTGGCGGAGGCGGGACTGGCGGACGAAAACATTTATACGAGTTTGGAGAACCGGATGAAGTGCGGCATCGGCAAATGCGGACGGTGCAACTGCGGACCGGTGTACGTGTGTAAGGAAGGACCTGTTTTCACCTTGAAAGCACTAAAGTCTCTGCCGGAAGATTATTGACGGATTATCCTCTCTAGACTCTAATAGAATACGCCATAACCTGTGCGATTCTCGGCACAAGAGCGGGAGGTGTTAGCCCTCCGATGGCGGCCATTTACTCCGCTGACTTCTTGATTGTCAACGTAACCTTCAATGATGTCTTTGACCAAAATTTCGTGTAAGGATATTTGCATAATACTGTTTCGTAATAAGTGACTTCGGAGATAAATTGCTTCGGAGCCGCAATCGTAAGATTGCGGGGTTAAACATTACGTTATTGTTCTCTCACATATTTACACGCCGCTTCCACTGTGTCATCATTCCACAAACAGCGTCCGCTTCCGGCGCGTGACCATAATTTTTCTTTTGTAAATAATCCGCTGCTTTTCAAATTCATCGTACTGCGTGCCTTCAAATCCCGCAAAATCTTTTTTTGGATAGTGTCCACAAACGAAAAGTACCCTGATTGCATTAAGATATTTTTCGCAGTATAATGCGTTCTATGCTGCGTTTGCGTTTAACAATCGGTTTGACGGCGATAATGTTTGTGCTGCTGACCAGCGGGCAATCCAGAGCGGATATCAATGCCCAACTTGACCAGCGTTTGCAGCAGTATCGGCAGTCGCTGCAGCAGCGTGCCGCAAAACTTTCGCCGGAATTGCAGCAAAAAATCAAAGTGCAAGCCGAGCGGACGGTTAAAACCGGTTTGGCAAAGTTTCGCGGCGGACAACTGAATATACGTGTTGCTCTGCCGAGTTGGAAAGCAGCACAGGAACATATCTGTTTTCTTACAAGACACTGTCCGTTCGGCAGTTCACCTTTTGAATTGACCGTCTGGCTGCATTGTCTCGCTCCGGCAGTCCTCACTGGTTCAACCATTCCGAAAACAGCAGAGTCGCTGCCGTTCGTGCCGCACAAGTTGGCAAGCGTTTCACTTTCTTTCCGTTCTTTTGAGCAGCCTGTTGCGTTTTTCGTCAGGATTGCTGAAATCACCGTCTTGCGGATTTGATTGACTTCTTGCAGACAATTTTGCACACGAAGTACCGGCAATAATTGTCTAACGCTTCGGGTGCGGTCGTTTTTATTTTGGAATACGAAACAACACAATGCTGTTCCGTATTTCAAAAATAAAACCGGCTTTTCACGTCAACAACTCAATCAACAACAATTCAAATGAAAAAAGCCTTTACATTAGTCGAGTTACTCGTTGTGATAGCGATTATCGGCATTTTGGTTGCGCTGCTTTTGCCTGCCGTCCAGACGGCACGGGAAGCGGCGCGGCGGATGTCCTG
>JAITQJ010000155.1 GCA_031288955.1 Planctomycetaceae bacterium
AATTTTGACGCAAGACCCAATTCTTGAAAAACAATAGACGGCGGCAGCAAGATGTCCGATAGTGCATTAGACCAAAACGAGATAGAGCGTCTGCTTGGCGGCGGCAGTAAGCCCCCTGAGTCGGGGGGAAATGCACCTCCGCCGGGTCCTCCCGTTCCTGGTGCAGCGGACGGGGGTATATTAAGTCAGGACGAACTCAATGCGTTATTCAGCGGCGGTCCTGCGGCACCGCCGGCGGCATCGTCTGTACCGCCGAAAACGGATGCCGGCGGTATTCTCGGTCAAGATGAATTAGATGCCTTATTCGGTGCGCCTGCTGGTCCGCCGAAGCCTGCGCCTGCTCCGCCAAAAGCGGCACCGCAAGTGTCTGCGCCGCCTCCGCCTCAAATGTCTGCATCGCCGGTACCCGAAGCGGATGCTTGGGGGGGACTCGCTGCTGCCCCGCCGCCGGCGTTTGCCGATTTAGACGAAGAGGACGAAATCGGCGTTCCCCGCGGCGACATTGATTACATTATGAAGCGGGCGGACGAAACAATACACTCTATCGCTTCAACCTCGCTGTCATTGCCGACGGAGGTCATTGAGTTCCAATTTCCCGAATTCGGCGGAACGGTACCGAGTACAGAACACGCCACGTTAGACCAAATCAGCGAAGTTGACCTTGATGTCAAAATTGAACTGGGTCGGACGTATATGTACCTGGAAGATATTTTGAAATTGCGGCGGGGTTCGGTTGTTCCATTGGACAAGATAGCGGGCGATACGGTTGACATTTACGTTAATGGCAGACTATTGGCGCGGGGCGAGGTGTTAGTGATGAATGAAAACTTCTGCGTCCGAGTTGCTGAACTTCTTGCCGGTGCGATTCCGATGGAATAACGGTTCGTCTTCGGGGCGTGGCGCAGTCTGGCTAGCGCGCCTGCTTTGGGAGCAGGAAGTCGCAGGTTCGAATCCTGTCGCCCCGAATTGCAAAACCGTATAAAATTGAGAATGAATAATAGATTTGTTCCATAATATATGCTATTAACTCCCTGTTGAGAATGAATCTCATCTGTGCTATACTAGACGGCGAAATGAAAATTCAGTTACAGAACAAGTCTAATCAAACCAATGAATATCAGCGTCATCTACTCCGTTTTCAAACGCAACTTTTTCGGCTATCTCGCCAATCCAACAGGGTACGTCTTCATTTGCGTATTCGTCCTGTTAAGTTCTATCGCCGCCTTTTTGACCGACGAATTCTTTAATGCGAATTTAGCCAACCTCGACCAACTTAACACTTGGTTTCCCCTTATTATGCTTGTCTTTGTTCCCGCTATCACAATGGGAATCTGGGCAGACGAACGCCGGCAAGGAACCGACGAACTCCTCTTGACCGTACCGGCAAGCGATTTCGATATCGTTATCGGAAAGTACAAAGCCGCCGTCAGCATTTATACCGTCTCACTGCTCTTTTCGTTCGTCTGCAATTTTCTCATACTCAAATATCTCGGTTCACCCGATATTGGACTGTTTCTCTGTACATACCTCGGTTATTACCTGACCGGCTGCGCGATGATTGCTATCGGAATGACCGCCTCGTTCTTCACCGGTAATCTGACTGTGGCGTACATTCTCGGTGCAATTTTCAACACCCCGCTCATCGTTCTGAAATGGACGGCATTTGCCGATTTCAGTATTCCCGTCCAACTCGAACTCTTCGGACGCGGTATTGTCAGCGTTTCCGGCATCGTCTATTTCGCTGCCGTCGCCGGTATTATGCTTTATTTAAGTATGATTCTTATCGGACGGCGGCACTGGACAGCCCGGCGGAAATTTTCCGGGACACTGCATTATTCGCTCCGGGCGGCTTCGCTTTTCGTCATTGTCTTGAGTCTCGTGTTCCTGTTTCGGCAGCACGATTTACGCGCCGACCTGACCGAGGAAAAGTTAAGTACCTTGTCGCCGGAAGCCAGAAAACTGTTAAAAGAATTGAAGCCGCAGTATCCGGTTGTTATTGAGGCGTTTTTAAGTGCAGATGTGCCGGAATCGCACACGCAAACCCGGCACGACATTGTTTCCATTCTTGATGAAATCCAGTCCATCTGCGGCAAAAATGTTTCCGTACGTCCGCATTACAATATGAAAACAAACACCGAAGAAGCGTTAATCGCCAACCAACGCTTCACCATTAAATCCCAGGACGTTTCGTTCGCCGCCCGGGGCAAACGGGAGTTCACGAGCATTTTTCTCGGTGTTGCGTTCCGCAGCGGTTTGAATTCGCTGAATCTGCCGTTCATTGACCGGGGCTTGTCCGTTGAATATGAATTGGTACACGCTTTGTACAGCGTTACACAGCCGCAAAAGAAACGTATCGGTATATTGAAAACCGATGCACCGCTTTACGGTCGTTTCGATATGCAGACGTTTTCAATGTCGCCGCCTTGGCAAATCGTCGAGGAATTACAAAAGCAGTATGACGTTACCGAAGTTGACCCGGCGCAGCCGATTATCGAAAAATATGATGCACTCGTTGCCGTCCAACCGTCTGCGTTAGGAGATGCCGAACTGACGAACTTTATCGCTGCGGTACAAAGCGGTCAGCCGACGGTTATCTTTGAAGACCCGCTGCCGGTGTATGTCCGCGTACCGGGAACGGCAGAACCCCGTCAGCAGGGCGGCAATCCAATGATGATGCGGGGGCAGCAGCCGAAAGGAAACATTGAACCGCTTTGGAATCTTCTCGGCGTATCTTTGGAACCGGTACAGGCAGTTTGGCAGGATTATTCGCCGATACGGAAGTTGCAGCAAATTCCCAAGGGTTTCGTTTTTCTTGACCGCAGTCTTGCGGCGGAGAAAAAATTGCCGTTCAATACCAGCGATGCGGTAACGTCTTCGCTGCAATATATGATGCTTCCGTTTCCCGGCAGATTTGTTAAAAGTCCGTCTCCGAATACCGGACAAGCCTCGCCGCTGACGGTTGAAACGCTGCTGACGACATTTCAGCAGCCGGCGGGTATTGTGTTGACGCAAGCCGTGATGCAGGGTTTGCGCGACGGGTCTTGGGAGCGGCAATGTATTCAGGAAAATGTGCCGGAACATTTGGCGATGCGGATAACCGGCGAGTTGCCCGCTCCGCCGCCTGCCGAATTAAAGGAAGGCGAAACTCCGAAGAAACCGGAACCGGCGAAAATCAACGTGCTGCTTGTTGCGGATATTGATTTGTTGTCGGATATGCTTTTCAATTTGCGGAAACTCGGCAATGAACCGGGGTCAGGTATTAACCTGAACTTCGATAACGTGACATTTGTGCTGAATGTAATAGACAATGTTGCGGGCGATGACCGTTTTCTGACAATTCGCAACCGCCGTCCAAAACATCGGACGCTGTCGAAGTTTGACGAGATGACCGACGACGTACGTAAAAAGACGGCAGATGACCGCAAGCGGCTTCAGGAGGAATTTGAAACGAAGGCGGCGGCGGAAACCAAGGAATTGGAATCGCAAATGCAGAAACTGGAAACAGAGTACAAATCGGGAGCAGTCAGCGAGGACGAAGTTGTCCGTAAGTTGCTGACGGCAAAAATGTCGGCAGAGAAGCGTTTGGAGACGGAAAAGGAAAAAGCGCAGCGGGAGTTGAACATACAGTTAGAAAAAGCAGATGTTGTGCTGAACGAGTACATACGGCGTGTACAGGGGTATTACAAATTTTGGGCGGTAACGTTACCGCCGCTGCCGCCGCTGTTGATAGCGTTTGGAGTTTACTTTATCCGCCGAGTCCGCGAACGTGAAGGTATTCCCGCCAGCCGCCGCCGAAAGTAAACAGATTTTTTACTTTTTCTCGTCAAACAAGATGTCCCAATTTCAGGAAAGAACAATTAAATTTATCGGCAAGTCGCAAAATCCGGCTGCCGCTGAGGTTTTATTGAATTTGTTGGATAATCCCGATGCCCGGTTCCGCAATCTCGCATTCAGTTCGCTGTACCTAAAAAGAGAGAGCGAGATTTACGTCCAGTTGTTCAAGTATTTTCTGAAAGAGGAAGAGTTTTGGGCAAAGACTGAATTTCTTAACGGCGATAGACTTGCCAAAATTGCTGATGCCGCCTTTCGTGAACAAAGCGGAACTTATCGGGAAATCGTCGCCGAAAAAACAAAGCAGTACAAGTTGTACGAGATGCTGCCGACGGTGATGCTTTATCTTGAAAGTAATGATGAAAAAACTTCCAATGCGATGCGTTCCGTTCTGCTGCAACTGGCTGAATCTTTTTATGCCGACATTCTGGCGGCACCGGAAAGCGAACGGCGGAATTTTGACCGCAAACGTGATTGGTTTGTGCAGCAACTCGATGCTTCCGTCAAACGTTTTTCGGTACATCACTTCGACGAAGTCATCAAAAGTCTGCTGATTATCACGAAGAAAGAATACGACACGATGAAGACGATTTCGGCAGACCATCGCAGTGCCGCGGCGCAAAAGGCTGCCGAATTGCTTTTGAGCGGCGAACACGGCAGTTATATCCGGCTGCTGTTAAGTTATCTGAACGATGCGGAATCGCCGGCAACGATGGACCAAATCATCAAACAGCGCAACGATGCGCTGTTTGTCCGCAAGATGCTGGAATATGTCGGCAAAGACCCCAGCCTCGATTTGCGTGAAGCGTTAAAGCGTTTCAATGAATTTGCCTGGTTCACGACGGAGAATCCGCAGTTGCCGGAGTTAGTCGAAGGTTTAGAAGTGTGTGCCGTTCAACTGCTCCAATCGGCATCTTTTCCGAAAGACCGCACGGTTCGCTTATACCATTTCTTTTTTGAGCGGCATTCGCCGGAGTCCCGCCGGGCGGCGGCGGAATCGGTACGCCGTTTGGTCGGCGAAGAAGTTAACCGGATGTTATTGGAGTTTGTTAATAATTCCGACCCGCAAACAGCGGCGACGATATTCAGGACGCTTCAATCCCGCAACACGCCCGGTTTGGATGTGGTGCTGCCCAAGTTAATCGAACGACCGGAACCGGTCATTCGGCAGGCAATTTATGAACGGCTGCCGGATTTACACGTCGAAGCACTGGCTTCCCGCATTACCCATATGACTCAACACGAAGCCGAAACGCAAGGCTATTACGTTCGGCTTGTTGACCCGAATACGTACAAGATTATCGGTAATGATATTGTTTCCCCGATACCGATACGGCGGATGGCGGCGTGCCGGGTTGCGGCGGTTACAGGGTACGGAAAGGAATTTGCCGCACACGTTATTCGTATTGCCGAAGAAGACAGCGAGCGGCAGTGCCGGTATGCGGCGATAACGGCATTGGAAAGCGTGATGACAAAAGAGGCGTTGGAAACATTGCAGCGTTTAATGACGGACAGAGCAACGGACATTCGGGATGCCGCCGAACTTGCCGTAAAAAACTGGGCGGCAGCATACCGCGCAAAACAACAAGCCGCCGCTAACGAAACAGCGTGATGTTAACAACAATAGCCGATTTGCGTTCGTTCACGGCTTCGCAGCACCGGGCGGGGAAAACAGTCGGTCTGGTACCGACGATGGGGGCTTTGCACAGCGGACACTTGAGTCTCGTCAGGGAATCGAACAAACGATGCGGTACAACCGTCGTTTCTATTTTCGTCAATCCGGCGCAGTTTGCACCAAACGAAGATTTTCAGCGTTATCCCCGAACGTTGGAAAACGATTTATTGCTGTTACAGAAAGACGGCTGTACGCCGAACGGTAAAACCGAGGTATTTGTGCCGGAGATTAGTGAAATGTATCCGCGGGGGTTTGACACAAGTGTTCACACCGGCAGTATTTCTCAAGTTCTGGAGGGGCGGAGCCGTCCGGCACATTTTCAGGGCGTTGCAACGGTTGTTCTGAAATTGTTCCTCGCCTCGCAAGCGGATACCGCATTTTTCGGACAAAAAGATTATCAGCAGGTTTGCGTTATCCGCAGGATAACTGCCGACTTGAATGTGCCGCTCGAAATCGTGATGTGTCCTATTATTCGTGAGCCGGACGGATTGGCGATGAGCAGCCGCAATCGGTATTTAACGGCAGCGCAGCGGCAGCAGGCGGTTGTGCTTTCGCAGAGTTTGCAGTTAGCGGAAACGATGCTGCGCAGCGGCACCGCTGATTCGGCAGCGGTTCAAAAAGCCGTAACGGAAAAGATTCAAACGGCACCGGAGGCAGTCATTGATTATGTATCGATTGCCGACCCGATAACGCTTCAAGAGTTGCCGGCGGTTGAAAGCGAAGCGGTTATCCTGCTCGCCGTCAGGTTCGGAACAACACGGCTGCTCGACAATCTGCACTATGTTTTATAACACGGTGCAGATTTGCCGGTATCGAACATTTATTATAAGAGTAATCCTTATTTAAGCGGTTGTTCGTTTTGCTGCTTTGAGCAATTCTTTCAGTTCGTTTGCAGCGTTCGGTAAAGTCCAATCTACGTCCCACTCCGTAATTCGGAGCAGCGTATAACCGTTCTTCGCCGCCGCAATGTCTCTCACAGAATCACGGAGAGCCCGTTGCTCATCCCTGTAGGCAGGGCTATTGTCCTTTGCCTGTATTTCCTCGCAAAGATGTATCCATTTCGATTTATCGAAATGGATAACAACACTGTCGGGATAATGAGCAAGCGATATTTTTCGGGCTTCGCTGAAATGCTGCTTTTCATCAAATTCGATGATTAACTTGTCATTTTCGATGACGAAATCGCACTCAACATCCTTCTTTTGACTACCGGAGGAATCCCCCGATAGGCAACAAGCGCATTGTAAATTGTCTGGTATTCTGCCGGAATACCTTCGGTATCGTCCCACCACTGAAAGGGCTTTTCCCTTTCAACGTTCTCTGTACCAAACTGCGTTTGCAGCAGTTTGAACAAGGCTTCTTTTTGTGCTTTCGCTTTGCTTTCCATTTTCTGTTTTCCTTTGTTAAGGGTTAATGGTTTTTCAAGTGTCTTGTTGGCAACAGTATTTTCCAAAATGCTTTAACATTTCTTACATTGATACAGTTTTTATAACCTTATTATTTAACACTACATCAATAGACTTGTTCCATAGTTTGGGTTGAAAACGCTGAAAATCAAAGGCGGCAAAGTTTCGCTGCCGGCACATTCGCTCGTGATTTTGGCGTTGTACGTAACAGACATATTCGGTCAGTCAAGCACCGGCGAAAAAATCTGTCCTGACAACGGTGTTCTGAACGTCAATCTCACCTTGTTTTTCCCCCAATTTATTTTCTGCTTCAATACCCTCCACTAAAAATTATGAACCGAAACTATCTACTTGTGCATACAGAACCTCAATGTCGGCTATGTCGAGCATTATTGTATCGAACTGTTCGTGGGTCATAGTTATGGTTTGTTAGATATTGTGACTTGTTTGCTGGACCGCTCCCAGCCCGCCTTGGGTTCGGGTGCCGTACGGGCCGCGCTTTCGACCTCACGGGCGGACGTTTTGGTTTGGGGCATAACCAGTGGGGACTGGGTTGCGGGTGCAGGGGCGGTGGCGTTACCCAAGGGCGACTTGTCCGGCACTACAGATGATACTAATGTACGTTCTGTTTGGGTTTTGACCTTGTACACATAAGCGGACTGGGCCGGCGGACCTAACTCACCCCACGTACGTATAGGCATTTTTACACTACGCTTCACGATGCAACCGTTCGGGGACTTTTGGGTGGCTGGTGAAAAAATACATACCCGGGCATGATTGTTATCATAATACTTCCGGTACCAATCATAACCCTGTATGCGGGTTTGCAACACGTCCGCTATCCCTGAACGTATCTCACACCAGAAGTGCGCATCCACACCTTTCACTGAACCGCTCACCACCCGCGCCTCGTAGCCAGCCGCCTGGAATACGCGGGCGCACCAAAAAGCGTTTGGACAACAGCCCCGGCAGGACTGAGACAACTGAGTGAATGATAATGTCATCATTGTTGCGTAATGAGCCGGTATATGATAATGCGTCATAAAGAAAGCCTTGGCCGTCAGCACCACCGCATTCTCAAACTCGGCCGGGTTGTTGGTTGCCCGCCGTAAGGCATTGGCCACCGCCGCCGCACTCATACTCTCGTTGACCTTCATTTGCTG
>JAITQJ010000223.1 GCA_031288955.1 Planctomycetaceae bacterium
GCACAACCCGCTCCGGCACAACCTGCTCCGGCACAACCTGCTCCGGCACAACCTGCTCCGGCACAACCCGTTCCGGCACAACCTGCTCCGGCAGCACCCAAATAACCAGATAGTCTGTAAAATCCCCCTAGAAACGGAGAAATCCAATGTTCAGATACATTATTGCGTTTTGCGTTATGTTTGCGGCTTACGCTGCGGCGGTTTATGCACAAGAACCCGCGGCGGAGGCAAAACCGGCGGCTTCGGCAGAGGCGGCAGTTGCCCCGGATAAAAGTGCTGTCCCGGCAACGTCGCTGAATAAGGTCGTTGATGTCGGCACAGAAAAACCGAAAATTACGCCGATACCGGGCGGGCTGTATTATGAATGGCAGTCGTTCAACAACATCGGTGCGATTGAAATTGACAAAGGCGTTTCGGGCAATTTTCAGGTGATGTTCGACGTTCCTGTCAGTGCGATTGGCAAGCCGGTCGAACCGGCGACGAATTCGGACATCCTTATCCCGCTTGCGGACTATTGGATTGTCCGGGGCAAACCGGAACGGGCAATTCCGCTTTACCGCCGCGGTTTGCAGTCGCAGCCCGACAGTTTATTGTTCCAAAATAATCTGGCAATGCTTTTGTCAACGGCAGAGGGCAAACACACCGAAGCGTTGGGCATTATCGATAAGGCGTTGAATGATAAAAAGGACAACGTCCGGCTTTTGGACAGCAAAGGCTTGATATTGATGAATAACGGACAGGCAAGCGAAGCCGTGCCGATATTGGAACGAGCCGTTCAGTTGTCGTGCCAATTTCCTGTCTATTGTATGCACTTGGCAAAGGCATTGGAATTGGACGGACGGGAAGGCGGTGCAAGACGCTACTTTACGCAAGTCCGGGCGCAGTTAGACTCGCAGGCACCAAATATGCCGGCTGATGACAAAGCAATGTTCGACTCGCTTAAACTGAAGTATCCGAATTCTGCCGGCGGCGAAACTCCGGCTCCCTAGAGCGGACTAAAAACTGGCATAACGTCTATTTTACGAAATAGCGACCAACGGGAGCGGTGAATAGCCGCACCAACTTTTAATTTGTACTAAACCTAACCCTGATTAACAATGAAATCAAAACCGCTATTTATCGGACTCCTCATTTTTGCCGTCCTGACAGTTGCCGTTACGGCATACTCCGGTTCGCTGACGGGACGCTGGGGAACGCCGATTGCCGTTAATGAAGCCCGTGCTGCACTCAAATTGCTGCCGATGACCATCGGGAACTGGCAAGCGGAAAAGGAAGGCGAATTAGACAAAAGTTCCGTTACGATGCTCGAAGTGAAGGATTCCTATATCACGCGGTCATATAAAAATACGATGACGCAGACGGTCGTGCATATCACGATTATATTAGGACCGTCGGGACGTGTAACGGTACACACGCCGGAAATTTGTTTCGGCGGTAAAGATTACGCCAAAGAGGGCGACCGTGTGTCCGTGCCGATAAACGTTCAGGTCGATAACGGGGCGAAGACGATTGAAGACAGTTTTTGGAGAGTGGATTTCGCCGGCAAGTCGTTAGATACGAGCAACCGGATTTCGTTTTATTACGGACACAGCAGCGGCGATGCCTGGATTGCAACGGAAAATGCCCGATGGACGTTTGCAAAATACCGGTATGCGTACAAACTACAGGCGCAAGCCTATACCGGAACCTCCGGTGATGCCCCGACTGACACGGTCAAAGAATTCCTGACAGATGTACTGCCGGAGATTCATCAGCATTTAACGCTGAATAAATGACACAATCACTGTACTGACTGTGTCAGACTGACTGTGTCAGACGCATTGAAGAAAAGGATAGCATAAAAACGGTTAGGGGACGACTCTAACCGTTTTCAGTGTTGGTCTGTTTATTTTCCAGCCGGTTCCCATTTCAGCGGGGCGGCACTGATGCCTTGTTTGACCAGTTGCTCACGTGCAGTTGCCAAACGTTTCATAAAGCCTGCCGCATCTTTGTTTGCCGGCTGTACCCACGCAACCTCCGCCAACGCTATCAACCGCGGAAAAACTTTCCATTCCATATCCGGTTCTGTACCGCAACTTTCCGTCCACATATTCGCCTGAACACCGAGAATCTTTGCTGCTTCCTCTGGCGAAAAACCCTCCGCCGGGTCGTAAGAAAATATCTTTTCCACCGTTATCGGATGGTAACCCGCATAACGGTGTCCGTCATTCAACGCTTTTCTGGACTGTGCATCCTCAAACGGCGGCACAAACTGCGCCGCATCAAAATAACAGTAATCCGTCGGCGTGAAAACAACTTCGTGTCCCATTTTTGCCGCAGCAAGCCCGCCCTTGTTGGCTGCCCTTCCGTGATCCTTGCCCCGCCACGACATTACCGTTGCAGCGGGCGCAAGACCGCCTTCAAGTATTTCGTCCCAGCCAATCAGCCGCCGTCCTTTGTCTGCCAGATATTTATCGAAATGCCTGATGAACCACGATTGTAGTTCATTGTAGTCTTTCAGGTTGTTGTCTTTCATCCGCTTTTGGCAATCGGGACAGTTTTTCCATTCCGCTTTGGAACATTCGTCTCCGCCGATATGAATGAATTGCGAGGGGAACACTTCGCAAATTTCGTCTAACATTCCTTCGAGAAAACGCAGTGTTGCGTCCTTTCCCGGACAGCACATACCGGTCAGCCGATTCGGATTGCAGGCAATTTCAGGATACGAACGCACGGCAGAACCGATGTGAGCAGGCATTTCAGTTTCCGGCACAATGCGGATATGCCGCTTTGCTGCATACTCAATGATTTCTTTGAAGTCTGTCTGCGTTAAGAACCGCGAAGGTGCTTTGGGATTGCCGCATTCGCCGATAGAACCGATTTCGATTAACTTCGGATACCGCTTGATTTCAATCCGCCACGCTTGGTCATCGCTCAAATGAAATTGCAGCGAATTGAGTTTGTACATTGCCATTCGGTCAATGTGCCGCTTGATTTGTTCTTTGTCGAAAAAGTGCCGGGAAATGTCGAGCAAGAAGCCCCGCCAAACGAAACGAGGGGCATCGTCAATTTCAACGGCATCGGTTGTTTTGCTTTCGGAAAACAGTTGCCGCAGTGTTTGGGCAGCATAAAACCAGCCGGCAGAATTGCTCGACAAAACGGTAATGTTTTCCGGCTTGATTATCAACGTGTAACCGCCGTCAGGATATTTTTTACCGCCGGACTGAAACAAAATACTGTTTTTTGCCGGAGACGTGTTCAACACGGTGGAGCGGACATTGCTGCCGGACAGTTTTAGCCAATCGGCGAGAAATCCGGCGGCTTCTTTTGTCTCTGCCGAATAATTGATTACGGTGTTTTCGTCAAGGGTGAACTGCCCTTGCAGCGGCTTGACTTCTTTCGGCAGCGGCACGACATTGATGTCCGCACCGGCATACTGCGTGAAACCGCTTACACACAAAGCGGCGGCACAAATTACGGAGAGCAGATGTTTCATTAGATTTAGTCCTTGTTGTAAAGTGATTATTTCGCATTGTATTCGATAAATGTTAGACTGTCAACTTCCTGAAAGAAACATATCATCGTTCGGCAGTTCGAGTAAAATTAAAACGCTGCGGGTTGCAGCGGAGTGAACGATGCGTTATACTGAAGTGGACGAAAAAGATGATGTCATTAGCCGAAACGTTGTTAAAGTATCGGGTTGTACCGGTTATTGCGATTAATAGTGCGGAAGCGGCGTTGCCCCTTGCCGACGCACTCTTGGAAGGCGGTTTGCCGATTGCCGAAATTACGTTTCGTACTGATGCGGCTGCCGAAGTTATCCGAACGATTGCGGCGAAGCGTCCCGAACTCTTTATCGGTGCCGGTACTGTTTTGACGGCGGATAATGTCCTCGCTGCCATTGATGCCGGAGCGAAATTCGGTGTTGCGCCGGGTTTTAATCCGTCGATAGTTCAACTGGCTGCGGACAAAGGGCTGCCGTTTATCCCCGGAACTGCAACGCCGACGGAGATTGAAGCCGCATTGGCGGCAAATTGCCGGATTTTGAAGTTTTTTCCGGCAGGCATTTTAGGCGGAGCGGCAGCGTTAAAAGCGGTTTCGGCTCCGTATCTTCATACAGGTATAAAGTTTATGCCGACGGGCGGTATTAACGAATCGAATTTTGAAGCATATCTGGAGTTGCCGAACGTTGCTGCGTGCGGCGGAACTTGGATTGCTTCGCCGAAAGACATCGCTGACGGACATTGGTCAATCATAAGCGAACGCTGCAAACGGGCATTGTGCCGTTAGCCGCCGTCTCTTGACTTATACCGCTCCTGCGGTGATAATGAGGACTCAATCAGTCCCGATTTTTACAATTCCGTGAATTCTGCAACCCTATTTGGACCGGCTAATCTCGTCCAACTCGTCCAATTTCGCGCTCAAACCGAGCCGGACGCACACGCCTTCACTTATCTTTCCAACGGTGTTGATAACGAAATTGTTTTGACCAACAGCGGTCTCGACCAAAAGGCGCGGCGTATCGCCGCCTGGCTTCAGGAACGCAATATGTTCGGGCAGCGGATACTGCTACTTTATCCGCCCGGTCTTGACTTTATCGCCGGTTACTTCGGCTGCCTTTATGCCGGTGCTGTTGCCGTTCCGGTTTATCCGCCGCGTAAAAACCGGTCAATGCTGCGGATTCAATCCGTTGCCGACAGTGCCGATGCCGCCGCCGCACTAACTACCGCCGATGTTCTCAAACGGGTCGATACAATGCTCGGCGAAGCCCCAAAACTGCAAAACATTCCCTGGCAGGCAACGGATATTCTCGCCGAAAGCCTCGAATCTTCCTGGCGGCAGCCGGACATCGACAGTGAAACGATTGCGTTCCTGCAATACACCTCCGGTTCCACCGGCACGCCGAAGGGGGTTATTCTAACGCACGGCAATTTGCTGCATAATTCCCGAATGATTTGTCAGGGCTTTGAACATACCCGCCAGAGTTGCGGCGTGTTCTGGCTGCCGAGTTATCACGATATGGGACTTATCGGCGGCATTATTCAGCCTCTTTATGCCGGCAGACCGAACGTGATAATGTCGCCGCTGTCGTTTTTGCAAAAACCTTTCCGCTGGCTTTCGGCAATCACACGTTATAAAGCAACGACCAGCGGCGGTCCCAATTTTGCATACGATTTATGCGTTCGGCAAATCAAAGATGAACAACTTGACGAACTTGATTTAAGCCGTTGGAAACTCGCCTTCAACGGGGCAGAACCGATTATTCCTGAAACAATGGAAACGTTTGCCGCCAAATTTGAGCGGTGCGGATTCCGTTATGAAGCGTTTTATCCCTGCTTTGGATTGGCGGAAGGGACGCTGCTTGTTAGCGGCGGATATGTCGGTGAGCCGCCGGTCATACGTTCGTTAGATTCCAAAGAAATGTCGGTCGGTAAGGCGGTTGATGCTGCGGACGTTAATGCCGCCGATAGGGGCAAAACCGTCCGTTATGTGTCGAGCGGCAGACAAATTCTGCCGGAAGAGCGTATTGCCGTCGTTGACCCCGAAACACGAATCGAAAATCCCGACCGAATTGTCGGTGAAATCTGGGTGAAATCGCCGAGCAACGCCAGAGGTTATTGGAATAACCCCGAAGCAACGCAGCAAACGTTTAAGGCAGTGCTTGCCGATACCAATGAGGGTCCGTTTATGCGGACAGGCGACCTCGGTTTTCTGATTGACGGCGAACTTTTTGTAACAGGCAGAATTAAAGACCTGATTATCGTCCGGGGCGTGAACATTTACCCGCAAGACATTGAACAAACGGTACAACACGTTCATTGGGCATTAAAACCGCTCTCCGGTGCGGCAGTGATGGTGAAGGATAACGGTGAACGTCCGCAGGAACATCTCGTTATTATTCAGGAACTCGAACGCCGTTTTCGGGACGACCCGACACCGTTGTTTCAGGAAATCAGCAAAGCCGTTGCACTGGAATTTGAAGTACCGGCAGCGGCAATCGTGTTCGTGCAGCACGGCAGTATTCCGAAAACGTCGAGCGGAAAAATTCAGCATCACGCCTGCCACAACGGTTTCCTTGACGGGTCGCTTTCGGAGATAGCCCGCTGGGTTTCGGGAGACGTTGCCTTTGATTTCGTAGAGGGCGTAGAAGCCGGAGAAAACTATGGAGGAGCGTTGCCGGAAGCCGTTGGTTTAACAAATACCGAAGACCATAACCGGCTTGTGCGGGGAACGATTGAACCGTTTGCCGCCGAAGCCCCGAATAAACCGATTGTCGATAAGGTACCGCTTCTGCCCAACAAAATTCTTATTAAAGAAGCACCGCCTCACACTCCGGCAAATGATTCCGATTCGTCAAGAACGTTGTCGCTCATATCGAAAGACGATATTGCCGCCGTTGTTTTGGAGGAGGTGCGCAAAGTTGCCAAAGAGCGGGCGGCAAATCTGACCATCGGCACGGACATAACCGAACTCGGTCTCGATTCGCTGGAACGGATGGAAATCCTTGCGTCACTTGAAGACCGCTTCGGCGGACAGTTTCCTGAATCAATACTGCCGGAACTCAATACGGGACAGCAGGTTCTTGATGCGGTGTTAATTCATCTCGGTACCGGTCCGCGTAAAACAACGTTCGGTATGGCAGCAGCCGAGTCGGGACACACGGCGGCTTTCATTCCCGAAGAGAATTATTGTATCGAAAAGTTTCCTGAATATCGGCGGCTCAAAGGCGGTCTTGATTTAATTAAGGCAACGGGTCTCAACCGGTTTTTCGATGTTCACGAAGGCATCACGAATGACCGGGCAATGATAGGCGGGAAAGAATACATTAACTTCTCGAATTATAATTACGTTAATACCTGCGGCGCACCCGAAGTCATACAAGCCGCTGTCGAAGCGTGTCAAAAGTATGGAACCAGCGTATCGGCGAGCAGATTGGTTTCCGGTAACAAGCCGATTCACCGCGAACTGGAAAATGAGATTTCCCGTTTTTTAGGCTGCGAGGACACGATTGTGCTTGTCGGCGGTCATTCGACAAACGAAGGCGTTATCGGACATTTATTGAACGAAAAAGATATGATTCTCTTCGATTCGCTGGCACATAACAGCATTGTCGAAGGGGCGTTGCTTTCCGGTGCGAGGCGCAGACCGTTTCCGCATAATGATTGGGAAGCGGCAGATTGGATACTCAACAAGCACCGCAGCGAATACCGCCGGGTGTTGATTGCCGTCGAGGGCGTGTATAGTATGGACGGCGATTATCCCGATTTGCCGAAGTTGATTGAAGTCAGGAAGCGGCATCACGCAATGCTGATGGTCGATGAAGCCCATTCTCTCGGCGTACTCGGCAAGACCGGCAGAGGTATCGGCGAACACTTCGGCGTTGACCGGCGTGATGTCGATATTTGGATGTGTACATTGAGCAAGACGTTTGCGAGTTGCGGCGGTTACATTAGCGGGTCGAAGGAGTTGGTCGAGTATCTGAAATATACGGCACCGGGTTTTGTTTTTAGTGTCGGCATATCCCCGCCGAACTGTGCGGCGGCGTTGGCGGCGATTCGGGTTTTGGAGCGGGAGCCGGAGCGGGTGGGACAACTGCGGCGCAACAGCGGATTATTGTTACAACTTTTGACGGAAGCCGGTTTTGACACGGGAACGAGTAGGGATTCGGCGGTTGTTCCGGTGATACTTGGCAATTCGATTCTTGCGTTAAAAATCTCGAAGTCGTTATTTGACCGGGGTATAAATGTTCAGCCGATACTGCATCCGGCGGTCGAGGAAAAGGCGGCGCGTCTGCGTTTCTTTGTAACCTCGTCGCACACCGAAGAGCAAATCCTCCGCACCGTCAAAATGCTTAAAGAAGC
>JAITQJ010000248.1 GCA_031288955.1 Planctomycetaceae bacterium
GCTGCTGATTCTCGGACTCGGCTTGGCAGGTCTCGGACTTGCAAGACGGAAGAAATAATGAATAGTTAAGAATGAATAATGAATAATGAGAGAAAACGGATACCGCAATGGCATTAACCCAGTGTCTTCATTATTCATTATTCATTTTGCATTATTCATTGCTTTTCGTGCCTTTCGTGGTTGAAAAGAATTAAGAATGGAGAATGGAAAATTAGGGAGAACGGTTTTGAACGGATCTTAATTTTCCATTGTCCATTTTCAATTTTCCATTGTTCGTTTCACCCCGCCGTCTTACGGCGGCATCTCTGAACGTTTCGTGGTTGGAAAAAAATTAGCGGTAGAGTAGAGTTGTTTGGGAACAAGTAACAAGTCTATCCCTCGTTTTGCCGGTGCAGCGGTGCGGTTGCTTCGTAAAGGCTGCGGAATAACGGCAGACGTGCATTGTAAAATGCTGTTAATTTTTCGTTCGGTTCCAACGTTTCGCCCGTTCTGCCGACTTGAACGAACGCATCTTCGGCATCCCGATATACTCCCGCTCCGATACCCGCCAGAATTGCTGCTCCCAATACTGTTGCTTCCCCAACAGCCGGTATCCGAACACGCAGTCCCGTCATATCCGCTTTGTTCTGCATCCAGAACCTGTTTCGTGTTCCGCCGCCCGTTGCAATCAATTCCGCCGCCTGCATTTGTACACTCGCTTCCATTAAACGTATCACTGTCAGGATTTGATACCCCAAGCCTTCAATCACGCTGCGGAACATTTCGCTATGCGAAGTCCGGGTATTCAATCCGATGAACGCCCCCCTCGACCGCGGGTCAACCCAAGGACATTTGCAGCCGTCCAGATGCGGCAGAAACATTACACCGCCGCATCCCGGCGGAGATTCTTGCGCCGCCGCAATCAATGCGTCCCAATCGGGTGTTTGTTTTGTTTCCAGCGCAGCGGCAACGGAGCGGCGGTACCATTCAATCATTTCGCCCGCCGGATTGCCGCCCCAAATCGTGTAACGGTCAGACAGAACGTTTGCCTGAGTCATAATGCCGCTTTCGCCCAATGCTGTATCTTCGGGCGGAGTTGGCGAAACCAAACAGACGGTCTCCCAGGTTCCCGTAATGTTCATAATGCAGCCTTCGCGGAATGCCCCGACCGGCAGTGAAGAACAAATATGGTCGTTGCCGCCGAGATAAACCGGCGTACCTTCTTTCAAGGCGGTTTTCTTTGCTGCCGCTGCGGTAACCGTTCCGAGAAAAGACGAACTCGGCAATATCTCCGGCAAAATCGCAGCAGGAATGTCCGCAAGACGGGATAATTCGTCTGACCAGCAGCGGCGTTTTTTATCGAAAAGCATTGTGTATGATGCCATTGAATAATCCGTTGCAAAACGTCCCGTCAGGCGGTAATTGATAAAATCTTCAATAAGCAGCCATTTGTACGTTCGGCGAAAGATGTCCGGTTCATTTTCTTTTATCCATAACATTCGGCAGGCGGAGTTCATTGCCCAGACAGGATTTCCTCCGATGCGGTATGTTATTTCCGAACCGATATTGTTCATCCACCATTCGTACTGATGTTCGGTACGGGGGTCGAGCCAGGAAATAAGCGGATAGAGTGCGGTGCCGTCATCGGTCATCGGAAGTCCGTCCACGCCCATACCGGTTACAGCAATGCCTTTGATGACGGCGGCATTTCCGGCGGCACTGATAACGTTCCGGCACACAGCGGCAACATCGTCCCAAAGGGCTGCGGGTTCCCAAACCGTCCATTCGGGATGAACGTCACTGGGATGAAAACGCCGCATCGGTGTTGAATCTTGTGCGGCGGCATTACCGGCAGTATCATAGAGTACCGCTTTAACCGAAGTCGAACCTAAATCGATACCGAGAAGCATAATGAATTAGGAATAAAGAATTATCCTTGATTATCGGTTATCCATCTGTTATTTTCAATGGTAAAGAGCGGGCAATATAACATTGAAAACGGACAGCGGCACAGATACAATAACGGGTAATGCTCTTTTCACCTTCTTATCAGCCGCTGCCGTTTGTTCTCGCTGCTGCGCTCGGCGGTATCCTGTTCGATAAATTGACCGCAACCCCAGCCGCCTTTTATCCCGCTATTATTTTTGTAACAATCATTCTATGGTTCTTCTTCCGCCGCCGTTCTCAATACATTGCCGCCCTTTGTCTTTTGCTGATTTGTTTTGCCGTCTTTGCTCTTCGGCATCACGATTATTATTACCGCTTTGCCGAAAACGACATCGGCAATTTTGCAAAGCACGAACTCTATCCCGCCGCGGTGAATGGTATCGTCGGTGAAATGCCCCGCTATTATCCGAAACCGCCCGATGAAACCGGTGCCGTCTTTGAAAGCAGTGACCGCACTAATCTAACGCTTTTCGTTCAGCAACTGCGCAGCGGCAGCGGTTGGATTCCCGTCAGCGGCAAAATTTCAGTAACCATTAACGGCGACCTTCGGCATCTGCGGGTCGGCGATACCGTGCAGATATTCGGGCGGATGCGTCAGCCGGCACAACCGCAAAATCCCGGCGATCACAATTACGCCGATATGCTGCGGGGACTCCGTATCCGTGCCGTGTTGTTCTGCACGAATGAAAATGCTGTAACCGTTTTGAAAACCGGTACCGGCACACTGACAGCGGCATTGAAACGGCTGCTGGAAACCGTTCGGCGGCAGGGATTGGCGAACCTCGAACACCGTTTATCACCGCAAACGCTGCCGCTTGCCGAAGGAATGATTTTCGGTGTCCGTCAAAGCGTTGACGAGGAACTGACGCAAGGTCTTTTAGAAACCGGCACGATGCACATTTTAGCCATTTCCGGTTTGCACATTGCTCTTGTTGGTGCTATCACTGCGTTTTTTCTGCGTTTGCTGAATGTTTCCCGAAAGACGGCAGCGGTATTTATCATCATTTGCGTATTCCTGTATCTTTTCGTTACCGATGTCCGTACACCGGCGATTAGAGCAACGGCTTTGATAACGTTTTACGGCATTGCCGTATTAGCGAACCGGCAAACCAATTTCGTTAATCTGCTTTCGGCAACCGCTCTGCTTAT
>JAITQJ010000250.1 GCA_031288955.1 Planctomycetaceae bacterium
TACCGCAACAGAAGGCGAAGGCATCTCTTGCGGACAAAACTCGTCTGTGCTATCCTCAACAGAGAATGGACAATATAGGTTACGGAATAAGTCTATTATTCATTGTTAATTTCGTTCCCCGTCTTACGACGGCGGCTGAAATTAGCGTGTTTACATCCTCTCGACCGTTTCGATGCCAAGGAGTTCTAATCCTTTTTGCAGCGTACGTGCTGTTAAGGCACACAGGTTTAACCGGCTCGTCCGCAGTTCTTCACTATCCGCTTTCAATACCGGACACTGCTCGAAGAACGACGAATACCTGTTTGCCAACTCAAAAAGATATGCTGTCAAAAAGTTCGGGCGATAATCCCTCAAAGCACCGTCAAGAACCTCGCCGAACTTCAGCAGTTCAATGCCCAACGCCCGTTCCGCCGGATGCTCTATCTGCAATGCCCCGTCCGCAGACGGCGTATAATTGCCCCTGGAAAAAATGCTCTGAATACGGGCATAAGCATACTGCATATACGCTGCCGTGTTACCGTTCATCGCCAGCATTTTATCATAACTGAAAACGTAATCGCTTTCGCGGTTCTGCGATAAATCAGCATAGATAATCGCCCCGATACCGATTTTCTCGGCGGCAGACGAAGTGCCGGAGGTTATCGCCTCTGCCTCTTTTGAACGCAACGATTCAGCGTGCCTGACGGCTTCGTCGAGCAAACCGTTTAAGCCGACGGTGTCGCCGCTGCGCGTTTTGAACGGCTTGCCGTCTTCGCCTAACACCGTTCCGAATTTGATATGCGTCAATTCAACATCGTTAATGCCCAGGAGGCGAACCGTTTTGAACAAATGCTCAAAATGCAGCGTTTGGCGGAAATCGACAACGTACAAAACGGCATCGGGCTTAAACTTTTTCAAGCGGTATTTCACCGTTGCCAAATCTGTTGTGCCGTAAAGAAACGCCCCGTCTTTTTTTCGGACGAGAAACGGTACTTCATCGCCGTCAAAGAACACGCCGACTGCTCCGTCCGATTCTTTCGCAATGCCCTGCCGGAGTAAATCGTCAACAGTATCGGCAAGCATCGGCTGGTAAAAACTTTCGCCGAGCGTGTAATCGAACGTGATATTCAAACGCCGGTAAATCCGGTCAATTTCGTCTTTGCTGTACGGCAGAACTTCGTGCCAGATTTTCAGATTATCCTCCGAACCGCTGTGCAGTTTTGCCGTTTCATTGAGAACCGCCGCCGCTGTTTCTTCATCTGGTTCGTCAATTTTGCCGCGGACGATTTTATAGACTCTGCTTAATTCTTCGACGGGGTTTTGCTGATACGCCTGCCTGTCGAGATAATTCCTGTAACCGTAAATAATCATTCCGAATTGCGTTCCCCAATCGCCGAGATGATTATCCGTGATAACATTATGTCCTTGGAAACGGAGCATCCGTGCTAATGCGCTGCCGATGACGGTACTGCGGATATGTCCGACGTGCATCGGTTTTGCAACATTGGGACCGGAATAATCAACGATGTACGTTTTCCGTTTTGCCGAATCGATAACAGGCACACCGAGGCGTTCGGTATCTGCGGCGGCTTTTTGGAGTTGTTCGGTAATGAATGTATTTTTCAGACGCAGATTGATGAAACCCGGTCCGGCGATTTCGGGTTCTTCGCAAATATCACCGATATTAAGGTTGGCGATGATTTGTTGGGCGACATTGCGGGGCGGTTGGGATAATTTCTTTGCCAGCGGCATTGCCAGATTGGCTTGATAATCGCCGAACTTCGGATCGTTCGCCGGTCGAATGGAATCCAGATACGCTTCGGCATCATCAGTAATTGCTGTCAATGCCGCCGCAAAACGTTGTTTCAAAATGTCAATCATAAACACATTTTAACACGGCGCAGCGGATTTCCGCAACCGTTTCCGCTGGTCATAACCGACGGGCTTTGTCTAATCACCGCCGAATCGGAAAAAATACATTTTTTGATTTGGGTGTCTAGATTCTGTTAATCTTGATAAAGCCGGAAATGTTTTATCAGACTCTCTCCGGCAACTAATCGCTGTATTGCTGATTGATTTCGGCAAAGCGGAGATGTTCCTGTTTGAACAGTTCGACAAGATGCGGGTCAAATTGCGTTCCCGCCCCCTCGACAATAATTTCGTAAGCCTTTTCGTGCGGCATCGGGGCTTTATAGACCCGCTTCGCACATAGCGCATCATACACATCCGCTATCGACATTATCCGTGCCGACAAGGGAATCTCTTTATCCTTCAAGCCTTTCAGGTACCCCTTTCCGTCCCAGCGTTCGTGATGCGAACCCGCCAAATCCCGCGCTACGTTGAGAAAACTCTCAAATCCTAATTCCTCAACCGCCTGCTGCAATGCCTTTTCACCAACCGATACGTGCTGTTTCATCAAAGCAAACTCTTCGTCGGACAATTTGCCCGGCTTGTTCAATACCATATCAGGAATCGCTACCTTACCAATGTCGTGAAGCGGTGCAGACGTTACCATACTCGTCATCATATTCTCATCAATTTGTCCCGCAAACAGCGGACTCTTCAACGCTGCTTTACAAAGTACGGCAACATACAAACTCGTCCTTTTAATATGATTACCGGTGTCCGTATCCCGACATTCGGTAATGTTCGCCAAGGCGTGAATCGTTACCGTTTCTAACTGCCTCAACTGCGCTGTCCGCATCTCAATGAGAGACTCCATTTTGTTGCGGTAATCATAGAGTTCCAGTTGCAAGCGGATACGCAAATGCAGCAATTCCGGCAAAATCGGTTTAGAGAGGTAATCGCAGGCTCCGTGACGCAGACCAGTTAACTCATCGACATCGTCATCAATGGCAGTAAAAAAGATGACGGGAACATCGGCAACAGCCGGCATCAATTTGATTCTTTCGAACGTCTCTATTCCGTCCATTTCCGGCATTGCCACATCGAGCAAAATCAGGTCAGGACGGTTTTGTTCGAGATATTTCAATGCTGCCCGTCCTGAAGAAACAAGCATTGTATTGTACGTTGACGAGATAATTTGTCCCGCCAACTTCAGTTGCAATTCGTTATCATCAACAACAAGTATTTGTTTTTTTTCTGACATTACCTGAAAGAAGGATGTTATGTGTGTTCTGGATATGATGCCTCATTGTACCATAATGCTGCGTTGTTGGCAAGTGTTATTTTGTTGTGTGCTTACAATCGCTATCGTTGTTATGCAGGTATCCTCGAACCGCTTTCCGGCAATAGCAACACTCGCTTTTAAGACGGCAGAAAAACATTTGCCCGACTATTTGCAATAGAAACTTTTTTCCTTCCCGGAAACCAGCCGCCTACAGAACTAATTGACTTTCGGGAATGGATAACTTATAATGGAACCGCTAATCAGGCACAAATTCAAGATATTGCGGTGTCTGTTTTTCCCTTCAGTTTCCTCGTATCAATTTAATACAATGTCAGACCACGTTCTTTCCGGTGAAATAATGAATATCACGGAGGCAGAGTTTCACTCTATCCGCGATTTGGTGTATCAGCGTTTTGGAATAACCCTTTCCGACCAAAAGAAAAGTCTCGTCGTCGGCAGATTGCAGAAAATTCTGCGTCAGCATAACTTTTCAACGTTCAAACAGTATTACGATATGCTCATTGCGGATAAAACCGATGCGGCAATCACCGAACTGGCGAATCAAATTACGACGAATCACACGTTCTTTTTCCGTGAATCTGACCATTTTGACTTTTTCAAGAACACCATTTTGCCGTGGATGGTAAAAATGCATACAGACCAGCATAACAAAGATTTGCGGATTTGGTGTGCGGCGGCTTCGAGCGGTGAAGAACCTTATACGCTGATAATGACGCTTTTCGACTTTTTCGGTAACGATTATAAGAACTGGGACTGCGGCTTGTTGGCAACGGATGTGTCCGAAAAAGCATTGTTGGCAGCAAAGAAGGGGCTTTTTGACCCAAGCCGGATGCAGGGTGTTCCGCCCGTTCTGCTCAACAAATACTTCAAAAAAATGCCTGACGGACAATTTCAGGTTAGCGATGTTCTGAAAAAGGAAGTGACGTACCGGCGTTTTAATCTGATGAATAAGTCACTGCCGTTCAAGAAGCCGTTTGATTGTATCTGGTGCCGAAACGTGATGATTTACTTTGACGGTCCAACGAAGCACGAATTAGTCAACCGGATGTACGATAAGTGCGTCAACGGTGCGTACCTCCTCATTGGACACAGCGAGACCTTGTCGCGGGACTTAACGAAATGGAAGTATATCCAGCCGGCGGTGTACCGCAAAGAGGAATAAACAGAGAGGCGGAGATGTCATTATTTGAATACCTCCACCTTCGCCTTGTGTTCTCACTGTTTTATTGTCTCTTTACCTTTGCAAACAAATACGCTATAATGTTCGGTGGTTTTGTGTCCATTCCTTTTCTATGAGTCAAGATACCATCACGGCGGCTGTTTTCATTGGAATACATTTACGTTCCGAGTCCGTCCACGCCCTCGCCGTAACAGAACACGGCGATATTGTTGCCGAAGCAAACGCACCGTATCCGAAAAAAAATAATCCGCCGTCCCAAAAAGGCTTCATCGAAGAAAATCCCGAAGTCTGGTGGGAAGGAACACGTCTCGCCGTCGGACATCTCATTTCTCAACTCCGCAACCGTTTAGCCAACGCTTCCCAATTAAAAGCCGTTTCCGTGTCCTGTCAGCCCGGAGCCTTGGTTGCACTCGACCGCCGGAACGTCCCCGTCCTGCCCGCTATTTTAGCCGACGACGAACGCGGCTTCGACTATGTCAAAAGCCTCAACTTTCACGGAAGAGAACACTGCGAACGCAACGGTTTTGTCTTCCGTGCTTCTGACCCGATTGCAAAAATCGCCTGGATAAAAGACAATCACCCCAACTTGTACGAAGATGCCGTTTTCGTACATCAGGCAGATTTCATTCTCGGCAGACTCAAAGGTTCTCCCGACGTTACGGAATACTCCTTTGCAGCCCGAACCGGCTGCGACCTGATTGACGAAAATTGGCC
>JAITQJ010000037.1 GCA_031288955.1 Planctomycetaceae bacterium
GTTGCCTGCGCCGGTGCTACGGCAACGATGCACTATACGGAAGCACAGGGCGGTAATCTGGACTACGGCTGGTTTGCGGTTGATTATGTCGGTCAGCCGACAACTGCCGTAGCACCGTATGACAAGGTCAGCACCTGTGCAGCGTTGTACGGCTGCGGTTATTCGATTAACATCAGCCGGAGCAATGAAACAGGGGATTTTGCCAGAGTCTCTTTCAGTGCTGCAACGGACGGACTTTCCAACACCGTTGCGTTTTCGGAATTGATTCAAACGGCAAGCGACCCGGAAAAATACGGAAAATCCCCCTTAGGTACCGACCCGCCGGCACAAAGCGACCAGCGTGGATTTATCCAGGTGGCACCGCTTTTTACTACATATTACGAGCCGAATACGATACAGCCGGACGAAATCGGGAATGCGCTGAACTGTCACCCGTTGACACCCCGTGCGCCGGGAATTCCTTCGCTTCCGCAGGCGGGAGTGAATCCGGCACGGTCGCAACGGCTTTCAGCGCGGTCGTATCATACGGGCGGTGTCAATGCGGCGTTTGGGGACGCAAGCGTATCCTTCGTCAGCGATAACACTGAACGTACTGTGTGGAGGCAACTCGGCGATGCTGCTGACGGTTCGGCAGCAAGTTTGTAGTAAGACGTGTTCGTTTTGTATCGTCAGTTAACCATTGAGAGCCGTAATCATTTGATTGCGGCTCCTATTCCTACTGAACAACAATGACATATTATCGTATTCTCCTTTTCATTACATCGGCAATGCTGTTAGGTTTCAGCGGTTGCGGTCCCGACAACCCTGACGGACGCATTAATGTGACCGGAACGATTTTGTTGAACGGCAAACCGTTTGAAGGCGATGGTGCGGTCGTATTTTCACCGCAGAGCGGTGAGACAGATGCGGGCGGACAGGCACCGATTTTGAACGGCAAATTTTTCTGTACGAAGCGCAGCGCACCGAAGCCGGGTAAATATATTGTGCGTCTTTTCAGTGTACAGGAATACGATTCGGGAACAAATCAGCCGCTCCGAAAATTAGCCGCCGAGGGAGTCCGTTTGGAAAAAGGACGCAAATATCTTGCCAAGGTGATTCCCGATGAATTCAACGTGAACAGCACGATTGAGTTTGAAGTCATTAAGGGCAAACGCAATGTGTTCCGTTACGACATCGTTACGGATTATAAACCGTCTTTCGATGAACAATGAATTTTCCTCTAAAACAATCGCAAAAGCACCGGTTATTTTGTCCGTCAGCGTTTCCAGCGGTTGTGAATCCACCAGTATTGGTCGGGGGAACGGCGGATGCCTTCTTCAAGTTTTTGCGTGTACCATTGTGTAATATCTGTTACATTTTGAATGTCTGCCGGCAACTTTTTCATATCCAGAACGCCGTTGATATGCACATCAAAGTGCATCGGCATAAACCGTCCCGACGAATCCTTCCGCCGTAGCGAATAACACACCACTATCGGCGTTTGAAACTGAATCGCCGTTACCGCTATCGCCTTAAACGTCTGCGCAGGCTTGCCGAAAAAGTTCACCTTACAATCTTTGCGCGATGCCGCCTGGTCTGTCAAAAATGCAATCAAACCGTTGTTTTCCAATACCCGGATAATGTCGCCCGCCCCGCCTTTTTTTGCTATCAGATATTGTCCTGTCGATTCCCGGAAATCTTTGATGAATTGGTTCAGGTACGGATTATCAAGCGTTCTCGCAACAGTATGTGAAGGATACGTCAGCACACCGAGCGCAAAACCGCCGATTTCAAAATTGCCGAAATGCCCCGTTACAATTATCAGCGGACGGTCTTGATTAAGCAAATCAAGCAGCGGTTCGGCACCGATAAGGTTAATGTGTTCCTGCCAATTCACGTCCCGAATATGCCGACGGGCAAGAGCCACTTCGACTCCCATCAGAAACAGATGTTCCCACATCGCCCTGATTAACCGGTGCCGGTCAGTATCGGACAAATCGGGAAACGCAATGTTCAGATTTTGGTACAGCAACTTCTGCCGCACAGGAATAATATCGGTGAAAACAAATGCCGCCGCCCGCGCAAAACGGTGACCGGTCTGCAAACTCAACGACTGCACGGTGCAAAATAGTACCCGTACGATAAGATAAATCAGATAATCAATAACCGCCTTAAACCAACGCCGTTGTTTCTTCATACCCGAACATAAGGTTGAAATTCTGTACCGCTGCGCCGGAGGCTCCCTTGAGCAGATTGTCTATCACCGAAAATGTTATCACACGATTACCAACCAGCCTCGCTGAAATATGAACAAAATTTGTTCCCGATACGTCCTTCGTTGCCGGCAAATGTTCCACAATCCTGACAAACGGTTCGTCCTTGTAGAACGCCCGCAGTGTATCCAGAACTTCGTCCTGCGTCAGCGGTTTCGCCGGCACCGAATATATCGTCGAAAGAATACCTCTGTCCATCGGCGTTAAATGCGGTGTGAAGATAACCTGTACTGCTCTGCCGCTGCCCTTGCTGATAATCTGTTCAATCTCCGGCAAATGCCGGTGCGTGCCGACTCCATACGCCGCTATGCTTTCGTTACATTCCACATACAGCGACGTTTGTTTCGGCTTGCGTCCGGCACCCGATACGCCGCTTTTTGAGTCAATGATAATGCCCTCCGGTTCAATCAGACCGGCTTTCACCAGCGGAGTCAGCGGTAAAATTGCCGATGTCGGATAACAGCCCGGATTGGCGACAAGCGGCGATTCCTTAATCCTGCTGCGGAACAACTCCGGCAAACCATACGGCACCTGCCCAAGCCGGGCAGCATCGGGATGCGGCGAATCGTACCATTTTTCAAATACGGACGGCGAATCAAGACGGTAATCAGCACCGAGGTCAATCACTTTAACTCCGCGGGCAAGCAGAGCCGGTACAACTTTGGCGGAAGCGGTATGCGGCAGACAGCAAAAGACACATTCAGCCCGGTCAGCAATCTGTTCCGGTGTTAAATTTTCAAGATACAAACCAAGCCGTCCGGCAAGCGACTGATGTACTTCGCCGACACACCGCGTATCTTCCCTGCTTGTCAATGCCGTTATTTCTGTATTCGGGTGCCGGAGCAGAATTTTTATCAGTTCAACGGCAGTATAACCTGTTGCCCCAAGAACGGCAATTCTGGTCATTTTTTGTCTCCCGTTGAATCACCGCTGCCGGAACGTCCGAGCAGTTGTGCTAAATCGCTGAAACTCCGCAGCGGTTCTTTGCCTTGTTTCTGTTTTTCGCTAATCGGCTTGGCGGCTTCTTTCACGGCAGCGGCGGTGAAGACACGCGGTTCCCGATTCGGATTCGGGCTATCGTTTTTCCGGTCATTCCGCCGTGCATCGTGTCTGACTTTGAAGCGGTCTTGTTCGCTGCGCGGCGGGACTGGTCTTTCTAAACGCTGCGGACGGTCTGCCGGCGGAGCAGCGTTTTCACGTTTTTCATACCGCTCTTTCGGCGGACGTTCAGGACGTTCGCCGCGGCTTTCGTGCAGGGATTCTCTATACTTCATCTTTTCCGTTCCCGGCGGAAGCATTGTACACGTCACCCGTTTGCGGTCATTGTCGATGGTAACAACCCAAAGTTTTACCGTTTCACCAATAGACACAAGTTCGTGTGCATCACGAACGAAAGACACAGACATTTGACTGATATGCACAAATCCCGACTCGTGTAAACCAATGTCAAAGAATGCACCAAAGTTGACGATATTCTGCACCGTGCCGGTTACTTCCATATCGGGGGTCAGGTCGTCGATATTCATCACGTTCTTTCGGAACACCGGCGGCGGCAGCGTGTCCCGCGGGTCTCGTCCGGGACACCGCAATTCGTCGAGGATGTCGCGTACTGTCTGCAAACCGGCACCAAGTTCGGCTGCCAGCGACATAGAAACTTCGCCGAAACGTCCTGCGGCAATCCGTTCGGTAATTGCCTGCACTTTATCCGGGCTGCGTAAATCGTCTGCGGTGAAACCAAGTTTGCCGAGAATCTGTGCCGCTAATTCGTAACTTTCGGGGTGAATCCGTGTTGCGTCAAACGGATTCACGGCATCGGGGATTTTCAGGAAGCCCGCCGAATAAGTATAAGCGGCAGTGCCGAAACCGGAGACGCTTTTCAAATCTTCACGGCTGCGGAACGGACCGTGTTCACGCCGGTACTCGTAAATCTTGCGTGCCGTCAACTGATTCAAACCGGCAATGTACGTTAAAACAGCCGGCGTTGCCGTGTTCACATCAACACCGACGTAATTGACACAAGACCCGACAACATCAGTCAGTTTTTCTTTCAGGTGTTTGCTCTTAATGTCGTGCTGATACATACCGACACCGAGACTTGCGGGGTCGATTTTCACCAACTCGTTGAGCGGGTCCTGCAAACGTCTGCCGATAGACACCGCCCCGCGTAACAACGGGTCATACTGCGGAAATTCTTCTTTCGCCGCCGGACTCACCGAATAGACGCTGGCACCGGCTTCATTGACGATTGTATAAGACAGCGGCGCATCAGCAAACTCTTTTTCAATCATTGCCGCAACGGCTTCGGCGGTTTCCCGGCTTCCGGTTCCGTTGCCGACAGCAATCAGGTCAATACTGTAATTACGTACCATTGCAGCAATTTTCTCCGCCGCTCTTGCCTTGCGTTCGGCATTGCCGACAAGAAATATCGTTTCAAACGCCAGCAGGTTGCCGAATTCATCAATGGCAACGGTCTTGCAGCCGTTCTTAAAACCGGGGTCAATCGCCAAAATACGTTTACGGTGTACCGGCGGCTGTAACAATAATTGCCGCAGATTTTTTCCGAACGACACAACGGCTTGCGTTTCACCGTAAGTTGTCATTTCAGAACGGATTTCACGCTCCAGTGCCGGTAAAACAAGCCGATGCAGAGCATCTTTCAGGCAATTCGTCAGGAAGTCCTCGTAAACGTGTTCGTTGGGAACACAGGTACTTTTGACCGCAAGAAGCGTTTTTTCTTCGTCTGTTTCGATTTTGACGCGGATAATTTTTGCCTGCTCCGCCCGGTTGAACGCCAAAATCTGGTGTGCCGGTATGCCGCGGATACGGGTCGAAAAACTGAAGTAGTCGCTGAATTGTTTCTCGAAATGCTCCTGCTGCCGCTGCTTGGCTTCCTGTAACTTTTTCCTCGTTTCGTCCTTTTTTTTCTTCTTTAAGGTGTTTTGCGAAATGACCGCGGGCGTGCCTTTTTCGGCTTGGGCTTCCTGAAACTTCTGAAAAGCCTGCGTTATCTCCTGTATTTCATCTGCCGGTGTTTCGGTATCCGTTGCCGTTTCCGTTTCGGCAGCCGTCTCGTTATCATCAGGCTCGGCATCTTCGCTCTTAACACTTTCCTCGTTGACTTCTTCCTCTTCGCTCTTTACTTCTTCTTTCTGTTCCTCCGAAGATGTCTGCAAATCGGCTGCGGAACCATTTTCGCTATCATCAGCCGCAACTTTTTCACGCTTCGCTCTTCCTTCTGCACTCACTTCTCCGCCTTCTTTTTTAGTGCCGGTAATCTTGCTTGTTACCAGTATTCCGTGAGTGTGCAGATTTTCGCGGGCAACCTGAAACAATTCCGCTTTTTCGGCAAACATTTCAGCGATGATGTAACCGGCACCGAGAAGAGCGTCGGCAACGGATCCGACTTTTTTATCAACGCTGATAAATTCGGCAGCACGTTCGTCTAATTTGTCGGGAGCAACGGCAGCGTTGAGAATGTCGAGTGCCAGCGGTTCGAGACCTTTGGTTCTTGCGCCGGCGGCGAGAGTCGTCCGTTTTGCTTTGAAGGGCAGATACAAATCTTCAAGCCGCTTGACAGTTCGGGCTTCACGAATTCGGGTATCGAGTTCGGGCGTTAGTTTTCCCTGCGAATCGATAGTTTTGAGAATCGTCATCTTCCGTTCGCAGAGGGAACGGGCGGCTTTGAGCGTGCTTTCGATGAGCCGGAGCCGCTCTTCGTCAGCAATCCGGGTAATGTCTTTCCGGTATCGTGCAAGAAAAGGAACGGGCAGACCGGCATCAAATAACTCGACGGCACTTTGGACTTGTTCTTCCGGCATAGAAACTTCCTGTGCCAGATAACGCAAATTAACAACAATCGGTTCGACCATAACGGCGGAAGGAAATAAACAATTCGTACTATGTTATGCTAAAATGGGAGTGTTGTCAAGGTACGGCTTATTTTCTCGTCGACGTTCTCGGATTATTGATTTGTATCGTGCTTCACGCTGCGAACATTGGAGAGCGGTATGGGGCGAATCTGGTATTGAAACAGAGAATAGACATTAGGGCGTGTTGACGCTAATCCTGACAAATTTTTCCGCAATGTTTATGAGACTTGTTTCACAAGCGAATAATTGCTACAACTCTCTGGTTTTCCACGGTGAAGAGGCGGTTCTGCGCATTCCCGCTCTACACCGTAAACACAGCCGGTGCCGTCTCCGTTCCCGCAACGTGCAACTTGTCCGCCCTCGGCGTGACCGTGACCCAGTATTCACTTACGTTCGCAAATATCTTGGCTTGAGACGCTGTCAACGCCCAACTCGCAGTATCGCCGGCAATCGTGTACTGACTCGCTTTCACCGTGAACGTCTTCACCATCATCTTCATCTGCCCCCTCGATTCCACCTCCGTCCAAATCTTCACCGTATAAACAGTATCCGGCAGCGTACCTTCGGAATCACGGGCAGCAGCCCAACTCACCGAAGCATTCTGCGAATCCGCACTACTGGTAATTCTCGTTACAGGCTTCCAATTCAACTTCGTCGTCGCAATCGTTTTTGACGTTGCTGCCGTTGACGTTGCCTTCTGTCCCTCTGCCTCATTGCTGAATTGCACCGCTAACGTGTATTTCGTTGCTATTTCCGTCAAAGCGGTAACAATAATATACGCCCTACCGTCATCACCGACCGTCAACGACACATTGCCGCCGCCCGTCCACTCCTGGTTAACGCTGTCCCATTTCAACGTTACCGATTTACTGTTAGACATTTTATCCGCCTTCGTCTTGCCGAAAGTGTACGTTATTGTAACAGTATCAACCGTATCGGTAGATTTCTGTTTCTTGACGTTTCCGATAGAGTTCGCAGCGTAGTAATTCGACACCCGCGCTGCAATCATCGACTCCGATTTGAACCAGTCAGGCAACGCGTCTTTCTTTGATATTGTTGCCAACGCCGCCTTTGGAACAACGGCATAAGTCGTGATTGTACCGGCACTCGCCGCGACACTGTCGGCAACACCTCTAGCTCCCTTGGCATAGACCGCAAAAGTGTAGGTCGTGCCGGCTTTGAGTTTCAGGTCTTTAGTGATGACATCGCCGGCTTGTACTCCTTTTTTTGGACTGACGGTTACTTTCTTCGTGATAACCTTATCTTTCGCATCGGTATAAGTGTACTCAATGACATACTGAACCTTCACATCGGCAGTATCGTCCGCCGCAGCCTTCCACTCAATCGTAACCGAAGAGGTTTCCTTGCCGGCGGTCAGTCTTATCTGAACGTCATTAGGGACATTATCTTGCTGCGCTGCATCGGCTATCTTTGTTGTAACTCTAATGACCGGTGCGGCGGCAGAACCAGTGGTGCTGTGTGCCGTCAGTTTGAACTCATACGCCGTGTTTTCAGTCAAGTTGCTAACCGTTGCCGATGTATCACCGATGGCATCGGCAGGTAC
>JAITQJ010000334.1 GCA_031288955.1 Planctomycetaceae bacterium
TTTTATTTTTATCTTATTCCGAACAGAACAGTCTTTGCACCTCGCCTGTTTTTCCTGCACTATGTCCTGTCCTTGACCCGTCCCGCAAGACGGTGTACAATGGGTGCCATCCTTTATCAAACTATAATACAATGAAAGTTATCGCCATCAACGGAAGTCCTAAACAGGACGGCAACACCGGTCTCGCATTACAAACCGTTCTCAACGAAATCCAGACCGAGGGTATCGAAACCGAACTCATTACCATCGGCGGCCATCTGATACACGGCTGTATCGGTTGCTGCAAGTGTATGGAAGTGAAAAGCGGTCGGTGCATTACGTTTCCCAACGATGCGGTTAACGAACTGCTGCCGAAACTCGTTGCCGCCGACGGTATCGTTCTCGGTTCGCCGACGTATTTTTCCGGTATCAACGGCACCTTAAAGTCCTTTTTGGACAGAGCGTTTTTCGTCTCCTGGGTGAACGGCGGCTTGTTCCGCCTCAAAATAGCCGGCAGTATCGTTGCGCTGCGGCGGGGCGGCGGAACGTGTGCCTTTGACGAATTGAACAAGTATTTTCAAATCTCGGAAATGACCGTTGCCAGTTCCTGTTATTGGAATGCCGTACACGGTTTCGCTCCCGGAGAAATGCAGCAGGATGCCGAAGGCAATCAGATTGCCCGTATTCTCGGACGGAATATAGCGTACCTCCTGAAATTACAGGATTACGGCAGGAAAAACGTGCCGCTGCCGAAGAAAGAAGATGCGGTCGCGACTAACTTTATTCGTTAACGGCTTAAAAACCGAAACATAGAAAACGGCGATGCCGATAACGTTGATACGAAAATGGCGGTTGACCGGCATCTTTTTTGCCGCTGTGCCGCTGTGTATATCGGCAGTCATTGCAGCCGAAGCAAATGGTTTGCTGCCGATTGACGATGCCGCAGCAAGGCTCGTCCGCATTGAAACTATCGGCGGACTTGAAAAAACCGGCAGCGAATTCGCCAATACCGGTACTGCCAGCGGCATATTGCTTGATGACGGCTATGTCATTACCAGTGCCTTCAATTTTCTGCATCAGCCGTCGTCTATCATTCTGATTTTGCCCGACGGCACCAAACACGCCGCTAAACGGATTTCAACAGACAAGTTGCGGCAGTTGACGCTCCTCAAAACGGATACATTCAAAACGGATTCGCTCAAGACATTGCCGGTGCGGTCAAAAGCATCGCTCGTCATCGGTGAACGTTGTCTGGCTATCGGGGCGGCACTTTCAGCGACCGAACCGAATGTTGCGGCTGGAATCATCAGCGGCAAGAACCGGATTTGGGGTAAAGCCGTTCAGACGGATGCCGCTGTCGGTCCGAATAATTACGGCGGACTCCTGACCGACGGCAGCGGACAAGCCGTCGGTATCCTTGTGCCGCTGTCGATGATGTCGGACGAATTAACCGCAGGGGCGGAGTTTTACGATGCGGGGGTTGCTTCGGCAATACCGCTCGAAGACATCACGCCGTTATTGCCGAAGATGAAAGTTGGCAAAGATTTGCTGCCCGGCAAAACGGGAATTCGTTATAAGGAAAATCAAACGTTTGTCGGTAATACGGTCATATTTCAGGTCGAGGCGAACTCACCGGCGGCTCTTGCCGGACTAACATCGGGCGACCGGATTTTATCGATTGACGGTAAAGCGGTGCGGTCGGCACTGGATGTAACAAAAAACCTGAAATTGCGCTATGCCGGTGAAACACTGCAAATCGAATTTCAACGCAATGCCGAAAAGAAAACAGCAAACGTGACTACCGCAGCAGAATAACTTATGAGCGAAACACTTCGGCGACAATTAGAACAATTATGCAGCGGGATTGATTCGCTGGAAAAGGAAATCGGCAGCGTTATTGCCGGTCAGCGGGAAGTGATACGTTCCGTTATTATTGCAATGACCGCCGGCGGACACGTCCTCCTCGAAGGCGTTCCCGGTCTTGGTAAGACGCTGCTTGTCAAAACGCTTGCCGATGCTGTTAGCGGAACGTTCAGCCGTATTCAGTTCACGCCCGATTTAATGCCTGCCGACATCACCGGTACCAACATTCTCGGTATCAGTGCGGCAAACAACCGGCGGTTTGAATTTCAGAGCGGTCCCGTGTTTGCGAACATTGTCCTTGCTGATGAAATCAACCGGGCAACGCCGAAAACGCAGTCGGCACTGCTCGAAGCGATGCAGGAACATTCTGTTACTGTCGGCGGGACAACGCATAAACTCGGTAACTTCTTTTTCGTTCTGGCAACGCAGAATCCGTTGGAAATGGAAGGAACATATCCGCTGCCGGAGGCACAACTTGACCGCTTTTTTGCGAAAATTCTTGTGCCGTTTCCGTCCGCTGATGATTTGATAACGATACTTGACCGGACGACGGCGGCGGAAAATTATGCGGTCAAGGCGGTGCTTTCAACGGACGATATTTTGACGTTTGGTCGGCTGTCGAGAGATGTACCGGTTGCTGAAGAAATAAAACGTTATGCCGTTGATTTATGTTTGGCAACGCATCCTGACGGGGCGAAGCGGCTGGATTTTGTGAAGCGGTATGTTCGTTTCGGCGTTAGTCCGAGAGCGGCACAGGCGTTGTTATTAGGGGCAAAGATAAATGCGGTTCTAGCCGGTCGGTATAATGTTTCGCGGGAGGACATTCAGTTGCTTGCGCCGATGATATTCCGTCACCGCATTATCTTGAACTTTGAAGGACAAGCGGAGAACATCACGCCGGACGAGGTCGTTAAAAATGTCGTCGGTTTGTAAACAAGGAACGATGTACCGCTAACGGTTAAATCACTTGAGTTGATTGCGAAAAAAGTATCAAAAACTTATAGCTTTTCACTTCGGCGGCTGTCAGACTCGTCCAGCAGGATACGTTCATTTTTTTGGTTGGGACAGTACCAGAAACAACGTCCGCAAGCATAACAGCGGGACGGAGAAATACTGTACTCCAAGCGTCGGCGGTGCAGCGATAAGACAACGAGTTTCAAGCCAATCACTAAGCCGCACCAAATCCCAAAACCAATGCCGGTAATGCGGAACCGCTGAATCACCTGCAAGGCTTGCTGATATATTTCACCGTTCGACTCGCCCGTCAGCATTACCGCGTGTGTTTCCGAAAACGAACCCGGCAGTGCGACAAGTTTCTGCTCTTCCGCATAAATCAACGCCGCCGTTTTGACCGTATGATGCAGCGGGGCTAACTTCGGCGCAACATAATAACCGAGAATACCGAAACCGATAATCAATATCGGAAAAAGCAAGAACGATAACAGCAGTTGCTGCAATCCGCGGCGTTTTTCCGTTTCGTTCGGTATCGGCGACGGAGGCAAAACCGCATTGTACGGACAAACATTTTCGCAAAGTTGACAATTCGTGCAATCTCCCGGTGTTACGCTCACCTTGCGGCTGGCAAGCGAGGCGAAAAGTCCCAATAATGCCCCATAAGGACACAGAAACCGGCAAAAGGGTCTGCCGATAATCATACCGGTAACAAGAACGGCA